>JAYYHM010000205.1:0-4723 GCA_036148415.1 Planctomycetota bacterium | reverse complement strand
GTCGAACCGATCCTGATCGATTCCCCACTGCCAGATCAACCAGGAGTTTGGATTGGGCGTTCCAAAAGTGAAGCTCCTGACATTGATGGAGTAGTGATCGTTTCCGGTTTCGAAGACGACGCGGAAGTCTCCGTGGGTAATCTCATCGAATGCGAAATCGTAGCCGCTGACGGCTATGACCTCATCGCCGCACCTTGCCACCATTAGAGCCTGCCCCTATCAACACGGTGCGGCCTTGAAAGGAAAAAGTGGCTCAGCCCCTATCCCGACATCGATTCCATAGGGATTCTATGCCAGGAGCTTGCAGTCTCCAGCCTGTCCGATGCGCGGTGACAAAATCACTTTTCAAGGTTTGTTCCGTTTTTTGCGGAAAGGGTCCCACCGATTGGGCTCTGGAACCAAAGCGTCATAGCTAAGACGCTCTCTTTCGAGGAGACGAAACTTCACTTTCCGTGAGTTCATTTTCTTAGCTCAAATGAGCATTCCGTTGAGTTGCGAAACGAAATCAGCAAGAAAAACAAACCCTCATACTTGTCAATCATTTCTCAGGTACACTTATGACTCTGCCAGCTTTTGGATACGATATCCGACATCAAGATACTGCGAATATAAACACCCGCTCCGAAATAGCGATGTCTGAAACCAAATCAGTCTCGATCTACAACATTCCCAACGCTTTGACTTCGATTCGTTTCCTACTCGCGATCGCTGTCATGCTGCTCATTCCAATGGGGAACTACACCGCTGCTTTGATTATATTCGCCATCGCCGTTTCCACGGATTGGATGGATGGCTACTGGGCGAGGAAGTACGGCCAGGTGACGAAGCTGGGGAGAATTTTCGATCCCTTTGTGGATAAGATCATCATCTGCGGAACGTTCATCGCGCTTGTTGAAATCCCAAACTCCCCCGTCGCGTCATGGATGGCGACAATTGTCATTGGTAGTGAGCTGCTGGTGACCAGCCTTCGCGGAATGATTGAAGGAGCAGGCGGTGATTTCTCTGCTAACCAGCTCGGCAAGTGGAAGATGGTTCTTCAAAGCGGAGCAGCTATCAGTGTTCTTTGTGGACTGATTCAGCCCGATACCCCACTGCTTGACAACCTTAGCCTTGCTTTCCTTTGGGGTGCGATCGCGTTGACTGTCTATTCCGGCATCGACTATTCACGAGCCGCAGCAAGAATAATGAGCAGCAACAAGAGCCAGAGTAGCGATGAGGAATGATTGAAATCTTCGGCCTGGCCTTACAATGCTCGATGATCGCCTTATTTGTGGGCGGTCTGTACGGCTGGTGGCGCATCGGCCGAAACGGGTTCGGTAACCAGCACCGCCACACAGGTTCTTTCATGAGGAACCTCGAGAACGTCCTGCCCACTGTTGATCAGCAAAGGCCGACCTGGACCCCAGCCGACTTTTTGATTGCATTCGGTTTTAGAATCGCCTTACCGCTATTTCTGGCTTCTCTCCTCGGTGTTGCTTCACCGACCAACAAAAAGATGGACACCCCGACACTTTCGGTTGTCGAGGAGGAGGAAGCTGCGACGGTAGTGAGGGAGGAAGCAACCCGGGATGCGGATCGTGGACAGCCCCAGGACCAACCGTCCCTCGTGCTCACCCCAACCGACCTGTGGATTCAACTCCTCGCCATGTTCGGCTCCATCGTGCTCACGTTGAGCTGGTTGTCCATTCTCCACCGTGACAGCTGGCGACGAATCGGCTTCAGCACGCAAACTCACCTGATCAAGTTAGGGCTGAAGAGCACGCCAATCATTCTGTCAGCGGTAATGGTTTTTAGCTTGCTTGCCTCGGCCATCGTTGAATACGAGCATCCAGTGCTCGAATCACTTCTACGGGAGCAATCCTTCCCGTTTTTGTTGATGACTTTTGCCGTCACCGCCATCGCTACGCCTGTATTTGAAGAATTCCTTTTTCGAGGCCTACTGCAAGGTTCCCTTCAGGCCCTCGCAGATTCCGATCCTTCAACAGAAACGTGGAAGCCCGAGGCCTTGTGGCCCCTTCTTCTGACGAGCGGCCTGTTTGCGCTCATGCACCTAGGCCAGGGAGCCGCGCCAATTCCGATCTTCATTCTTTCCTTGGGACTGGGTTTCTTGTACCGGCAGACCGGTTCGCTCATTCCGCCCATCATCGTCCACATGATTCTGAATAGTGTCACACTATTGGACACGCTTCTTACCAATTCACCATAAGGTTAAGGGCTAGATCCCTCAATCACTCATCCCACACTGACTCTTCCGCCTGGAAGTCGATGCGGGTCTTTCTGCAGCGTAACACTTGGATTCTGCTGAAGACACTTGGACTCGGCTGGAATTGGGCATGCACGAAATGAAATGCTATAGTGTAGCTCGACGGGAAAGGTTTTTTGCACGGCGAAGAACCTTGTATACCCGCGCGGATTGATTTGTTCATCCAATGAGTGTTGCAGCAATTGATCTCAATTGCCTTTGACGACAGCAATTTTGTCATTCCCCTAGAAGGGCATCAGTGCATAGCGAAGGTAGTGCAATGAAGATGCCACCGGGCGACCTCACCAGAGAAAGACAACGAGATGCTAAACTTAACCTCGCGAGCCAAGACACATACTTGTAATGGTCTCACACGAAGAGACTTTCTCCAGGTAGGGTCTCTGGGAGCCGCAGGCATCAGCCTACCGCAGCTCCTCGCCGCAGAAGAGCAGACCGCCGAGAACCCTTCGCAGGACAAGCGATCATGCATCATGATCTTCAATCTTGGGGCACCCAGCCAACTGGACACTTTTGACATGAAACCCAACGCGCCCAGTGAGGTGCGAGGGCCCTTCAAGGCGATCTCGACGAAAGGGGATTTCCAGCTGTCTGAAATCCTACCGAAACATGCTGAAATTGCAGATAAGTTCTCGATCGTAAGATCCTGTTATCACACAGCAGCTGCTGTCCACGATGCAGGGTGGCAGATGCTTCAGACGGGTCGACAGTTCACAGGCGGAGTCAATTATCCACACGCCGGCGCGGTCCTGCACTACATGAGAGGAAGAAGGAGTGATCTACCAGCTCACGTGGTGCTTCCGGAAACCATGGGGCGAGGAGGCGGGAATCTACCCAACGGTCAAGCCGGAGGCTTTCTAGGAAAAACCTATGACCCATTTGCTTTGATGGCCGACCCGAGTAAGGAAAACTTCAAGGTCCCTGACCTCCTCCCACCCAACACACTAGGTGACGTGAGAATCGATCGGCGTAGAAGAATGCGGCAATCGATTGAAGAACACCTTCAAGAGCTCGAGCAGACAGAATCTGCGAAAATGTTGGATAAAAACTTCGAATCCGCTTATCGGTTGATGAATAGCCAGCAAGCTCGCCAAGCTTTTGATCTCACCCAAGAGCCAGTCAGCGTGCGGGAACGCTATGGCATGAATCGGTTCGGACAATGCTGCCTGCTTTCGAGGCGATTGATTGAAGCTGGGGTTCGCTTCGTAACCGTTAACACTTTTCTCACGGTGTTCAATGAATTGACATGGGATATCCACGGCAGCAAACCCTTCACCACCATCGAAGGCATGAAAAATATCGTGGCCCCCATGTACGACCAAGGCTACTCCGCTCTGATTTCTGACTTGGATCAGAGAGGAATGCTGGAGGACACACTTGTATGCGGCCTCGCCGAATTTGGAAGGACTCCGAAAGTTAATCCTGCAGGAGGTCGCGATCACTGGCCGCAATGCTTCTCCTGCACCTTTGCAGGTGGAGGTGTCCAAGGTGGACGCGCGATCGGCGCCAGTGACGCCATTGGCGCGGTCCCTGCTGATCGCCCGACGAATCCCGGCGAGATTATCGCGACCGTTTTTAAGAGTTTAGGACTCGATCTTCATGCGGAGCTTCCCGGGCCAGCAGGCAGACCCTTTCCCCTCGTTGATTTTGGTGTCCGCGAAATTCAGGAGCTGTTTAGCTAGGCATTTACAACGCACGTCAATCGCTCCGTCAGAGAGCCTGAGTCATCCAACATCACCGATGAACCACGAGACGGAAAAATGGGTTCTCATTCACCACCCTGAACCATCCGCAAAGAACTTCCCAAAATTGCTCACCATGCAAAACCGCAACTTAACTCTCTTGCTAATTCTCCTCCTCACGCCCTTCAGGATCGGCCTGTCGAATGAAACCAAGAGTAAGCTAATCGTATTACCTGAAAGGCTTAAGCTAATCGGTCCCAAAGCCAAGCAGCAGATAGCAATCTACGAACGGGCCTTGGACGGCAGCATTGGTAAGGCTCTTGATAAGGAGACCTATAAGTTAACTATCGCAAACCCGGAGATTGTCCAGCTTCAAAAACATACTCTGATCCCAACAAAGGAGGGCACGACCTCGCTGAACCTTACGACGGACGATGGACGCACCCTAAGCTCTTCGATTCAAGTCTCTGCACTATCAGAGAGTCCGAAGTGGAGTTTCAGAAACGACATTGAGAATATCCTGACCAAACTAAACTGTAATTCGGGGGCATGTCATGGCGCATTGGCCGGCAAAGGTGGCTTCAAGCTCTCCCTGCGAGGTTATGACCCCCTTTTTGACCACAAGACCATAACTAGGGAGTCTTTGGGAAGACGAATAGAGTATGCAGATCCAGCAAAGAGCTTACTGCTAACAAAACCCACCGGCGCTGTGCCTCACAAAGGAGGGATACGAGTCGACGTGGACAGCGCGGATTACAAGATGCTTTCTGAGTGGATTCTT
>JAYYHM010000204.1:0-7952 GCA_036148415.1 Planctomycetota bacterium | reverse complement strand
ATCATGTCCACAGCAATATGTCTTCCCTCGGCCATCACGTATGCGGCGGACACAAAGGTCATCCAGATCAAAGCAAGTCTCGCCACCTCCTCGCTCCACTGAAACGGGGACCCGAAAACATAACGAGCCACCACCTGTGATGCCATCGTGATAATCACCGCCAGCAAAAAAAGAGCTGCTACCATTTTCTCCCCCATCACCAAACCTCTGGTAATACTCGCAAGGGGCAGGTTCTCATCAGCATTAACCTCTGGACGCAACTTAGCATCTGGGGATGGTTCGTTTGTCTCTTGATCTACTAAACCCCGATCACCGTCTATCTTCATGGTGAATGCCCCTCCGATGTTTCTTCTGTGATGCGGTTATAGACCTCGCTGAACTCAAAGCCCTCGGAAAAAAATTCTCGGCACCGCTGCTGGAACGCACCCATATCTACATCCTCAATGATTGCCATCGTCCCATCGCCTCGCCACTGTTCTATCAGTTTCTTTTCATCTGCCACTAAGCCTTCGTAAACTGCACCACCGAGTTCCTCTATGGACTCCTGCAAAGCTTGTTTTTGTTGAGCGTCAAGTTTTTTCCAAACCCGCTCATTCACAAGAATTTGCAGTGACGACTGTATATGCCCCGTCAAATTCAAACACTTTTGAACTTCTTGAAAGCCCATCGATTGAATCACCGGAACCGGATTTTCTTGGCCATCGGCGATCCCCTGCTGGAGCGCAAGATAGACTTCACTAAACGCAATCGGCATTGGGCTCGCGCCAAGCGCTTCCGCTGATGCTTGAAAAATTCTTGCACCTGGGGATCGTAGTCGAAAACCTTTCAGGTCATCGGGATGTCGAATGGGAACATTGGAAGTGACATGTCGTGAACCGTAGGCCCATGTATCCAGTACACGAACCTCGTATTTGCTGCGAAGCGCATCCCATTCAGGAGCCATTTCCTCGCTACCCGCAATTTCGAGCATGTGATCTAGATCCCTCGACGAATATGCAGCATCTAGTACACCAATCGGCGGATGCCACATCGCAAGAAAAGAAGGGCCCGTGATGACAAGATCCAATTCGCCTGCCACGAGCTGTTCGAGCAATTCTGATTCGCTGCCGAGTTGTGACGCTGGATATACAGTGACATCAAGGTCACTGGTTTTGCTACAAATCCGCTCGGAAAGGAACTTCGTTCCATAGGCGTGAGTAGGGGAGTTGACTTCATACACATGAGCCATTCGCAGCATCAACGGTTTCTCTGCGACTTTTGGATCACCGCATCCGGACAACAATCCGACCACAAAAAGTGCGAGCGTGTAAATCGAAGCAATCTTTAAAGATGTTGTGCTCATTCATGATTTTCCACTTGCAACTCGTCCCCACTTTCCGCAGACCTTCTGCGATCTCCAAAGCCACGAGGGATGGTATCACAGTTCCCAACCCCCCTTCAAGAAGATGCTACGTTCATGTCTTGGGAATTGAAGAATCCTCTTGCTTTTGAGATACATCAAGTGGGTTTGTCTAAGATGTCCCTTTAGCAGGTATCAGAAGAATTGGACTAAGACTTCGTCGCTCTGTCTTCACAGCAATGCGATGGTGGAGCTTGCGGGGGATTCGACCGTCATCATCTTCTCTGGTGAGAAAGTCGACGTTTAGATCCTCGCTTGCATTATTTCGAGTCATTGCTGATTTTCTGTGAATACTCCTTCAACATCTCCAATACGATGGGCCGGCCAGCTTTCACCTCCTCCGCTGACACGTTGACTTTGATTACCTCATTGAGGAAGTCTACTTTTTCACTTATCGCGCTGTTCCAAGGTTGACTGCACTCGCTGACCGGAGTCATTCCGTTGCTGTTGCTTATCTTCACGTTGGCACCAGCTCTGAGGAGAGTTTCGACAACTTTCACCCGTCCCAAGAAAGATGCTCCATGAAGAGCCGTGCCTCCATCTTTAGTCTGCTGATTCACATTCGCCCCATTCTTGATCAATAATTCCACCGCCTCAACATGTCCAAAGAGCGAAGCGAGTCCAATCGCGTGGACATTGCCGTTCTGTTTCGCATTGATATCTTGACCGTTATCAATCTGCTGCTTGAGTGTCTGAACATCACCCGTTCTGGCTGCGTTGAAGAATGCGGCATTCGACTTGGATTGAGATAGACTCTCGCTTTTCCCTGCAGGACCAATCAGTTCAATAAAATTTCCATCCAGGTCCCTGTAGACGGCCAGATAGTTACTGCCCCCAGCCTTTACGGGAGTCTGCCCAAGAAACTCAACTTTTGCTTTTTTGGCTCGCTCGACTGCTGCATCCATATCGCTAACGAACAACGTTAGGTAGCTAAAACCAAGGGTCGAATGAATAAACTGCTGGTCCGGTTTTGCAATTTTCACTTTGGGGAAAGACATTAACTTCAGTGAAGGCGCATCTTTCACGTCAGCCATGACAAATTTACGGACGACTACTGGCTGGTTATTCGTTAAACCAAATGATGTTGCAACATTCGCAGGCGCAGAGAAACCTTGCACCTCTGTCATACCAACCACTTCCTTATAAAACTCTGCCGCTTGATCCAAATCTGAGACCACAACTCCCAGATCAAAGGTCGTTTTGGAGAATACCGTTCTTTCCTGTCCCTTTTTTTGTGCAACGGCCGTTGATCCATTCAGTATGACCGATATGAGTGTAATTAAACTGAAGAGGTGTGTTGGTTTCCATTGCATATCAGTGATCTTAAAGAATAGTGAGGTGAAGCAGGGCTTATTTCTTATTACCCAGACTATAGACTCAACATCGGAACAGAATCAGATCCCCCAAATTACTTCCTGACCTACTTCCGTGGAATCGTTGAGTGTTCTGTTTCTAGGTTTGAGTTCGTAAGTTTTCCCGAGATGGACAGAAACGGATGGTGATTCTGCCTGGAACTGCCTTTCAGCAAAATTCCACAGAGCGACTAGTTCAGGGAGGTAATTCCGACACAAAAAAAGCTTGAGTTTTTATACTCAAGCTTTTTTCATTTTAGATACTCAGCATTAACTTAGTCTTGGAAGTACCTCTCAAGAATCTGCGGAACCTGTTTACCGAGTCGGGATTCCGGATCGAGTTTTTGAACAGCAATCAAAAGAGCTTTAGCAGCAGGTTTCTTGCCTTCCCCGAATAACCTATTTGAACGCGTGAATAAGGCCTGCTGTGCCTCTCCGACAGCTGGCTTGGTATCCGCGATGAGTGCGTCCAATTCGCTTGCGAGTTGATCGGCCTCGAGTTCTTTAGATGTTAAAGTCGTAAGCTTCTCCCCGAACTCAACGCCACGGTAGATTGAGGCGTATTTCTCACCTAAACCATCCGCATCGAGTTCAAGGATTTGATCGACTGAGTCACTATAGAATGCAACGGCAACTTTTGCGTCGACAATGCTGATCGCCTCATCCAAGGCTTTCGCTTTTTCGACACCGTCAGCAGCTTCAGCTTTTTTGAAAGCGGCATCGCGAATGTCCAGCGTTTCTTTCTTGCCGCGGATATCAGCAACCCATTGCTCTGCTTTCTGACCACCATATCCGGACTGGAAATGGAACGGACGACCCATTTTATCCGCTAGGAAAATAGATGGTACGCCCCGAACCTGAAACTTGCTGGAAAGCTGCTGGTATTGCTCCTGTTCAGCAGGTGTGACCAGTGATTTGTCGCGCGGATTATCAAGGACTAACAGAATATAATCTTCTTTAACCGTCTGGAATACTTCCTGACTAAGAACATTCTTATGCAGTGCTTTACAGGGTGGGCACCAGTCTGAGCCCGTGAATTCCATGAGGATTGATTTGCCTTCTTTGGCAGCGAGTTCTTTGGCTTCCTCGAAATTGCGAGTCCAGCCTTTATAGTGATCATCGTCAGCAATCGCATTGGAGATCGATGACAGGACCAGTGTGGCTGTAGCCAGCATGGCTAGTGTTTTATTTCTCAGGCTCATAATACATAGTCTCCGTCTAATACTTGGGAGAGTGATTGGATTGAAGGGATTCATGATCATCGTGTGCTAAGCCTACAAATTGATGATCCTGCACTCTATGCTGCGGTCGATGCTATTGTTTTACCATCTAATAACCCATGAATAAAGTTATTTACCGGTATTCCAGAAAGCTCTAGAGCAATATTCTTAAATTGTGAAAAACGTCACAGAGCACTTCTCGTCCAGGCAATTAGGTAAATTGCCGAATCCGTCAGCCCTTATGCTTCGCTTTCGTGCACGCTTCGGCCAGCAGCAAGTAAGGGTAAAATGAAAGGAAAGTATCGCGGCCTGAGCAGAGAAAAGTAGTGCAGCCATATGAAAGTGCCACGGGAATCGTTCTCAGCAATCACCTTGATCGCGACAACTTTGGTGGTAACCCTTGCGATGCGGGCGGAGTCCAATCGACAACCCAACGTCGAGTTGATTCTTGCCGATGATCTTGGTTGGAGCGACACGACGCGAACAGAACCGGCTTGAAGCGATCCTGTACCCCAGTGCTTCGATTGCCCGATATCACGAAGTAGTCAACGTCCTGACCAAGGCCGGCACCGTGTTTTCAGGACTGCTGGTGAGAGAGACGGTTCGAGAAATGTTCCTCGCGTCAGCGGAGGGTATTGTGGAATCGATCCCGTATCAAGACATCAAGCAAGCAAGGTACTCGAACGCCTCATTGATGCACGAGAGATTAGACCAACTCTTGAAACCGGAAGAGACCGCAGATTTGGTGACATACTTGAAAACATTAAAGCGACGAAACGGAACGCTAGAGGTCACCAAGTGAGAGAGGAGTGCAGCGTGAACAGCCTGATGAGCATTTCATTGCAGCGGAATTACCAACGCTGAAATGATTTGGCTTGCATTCTTAGCGCAGGTTCTCACAACACCTTAAGCGAAGATTGAAGTCGATACGCAAGCACACAAAATATGCGTGCCCGGTAGAGTTGATAATCTAGATCACGTACTCAATTGGTTCTCAAAGGTGGCTTGGTCTTTATTCTCTCGGGCGCCGTTAATCCTGAAGCGAGGGACTCCACTGTCAGAATGGTTCGCATCGCGACTTCAATTCCCTTTTCAGTGCGAACCAAGCCGCTGACCACTACGAGTTTACCATTGAGTTTTGCGGCGGCCGAACTCAACGTCTCTCGATTCTGCAGTTCGAGTTCCCAGGTTGTTTTACCGAAGCGGATGGTTGTGCCAGTCGTCTCGCCTCCGATGGCAAGCATCCCATTCCTTAAGATGCCACGCACTCGCACTTCGACTGCTTTCCCCTCCACCAATCCGGCCAGTGGTAATTTTGTCGGGCTCCACTGACCATCTTTCCTGACCTCTACGTCACTAACTATCTTGCCATTTACAATACATTTCACATCGGATCGGATAACGAATATCTTCACGTGCTGCCTGAGATCACGCGTGCGACCAGGGCGGTAACTGAAGTGAATCTGTTCAGGAAAGGACTCCAGTGCCTCGTATTCGATTCGATCCTGTCCCGATCCAAGCCAGGCAAAAACAAGAACCTCTTGTTGACTGAAATCCACCTTGCTTTTCAGATTGGTTGAGTTCTTGGCATCGAAATATTTGGTGATGTCATCGACCGAATAGATCACTACCGGCTTCCTGGCACCGTCGAATACGAATGCAGTCTCCTTAGGTTGGACATCTGCTATTTCCACGATGGGCTCGGCACCCCAGCTGGTTTTCAGCAGTAACAGGGATAATGTAGCCTGAAGAACCAGAATTCTTATCAGCATGGAGGGTCTCCTCAGAAGAACATCAATTAGATCATTATTTTGACGAATTGGATGGTCTGAAATTTCCAGACAGCCACGACCAAACAGTATCTCCAGTATGTTTTTACCCGTCTAGCTTGGTTCTTTTTTCGGTCATAAAACTCGCGCTCGACGCAGAGAAAAAATTTCAGAATCCGAGACCGCGAAAGTAAAAGTTGTTTTAGCTTTTCCGTTGCACGTTTAAACCTCCGCTTTGGCGTTGACTTCTGCGAAGGTTTATTCACAGCAGAAGGTAAAAGATAAACCCCATCGCTCAGCTGCTTTGGACTCAAGAGTGAGGATTTACCTGATAACTGCAAGTCTATCCTCCAGCGTCTTACTTATCTGTCTTGTTCGATAAAACGGGTTTGGGAAATGGAGGCGATTTCTGTTTGTGAAACTTTGGTAACCCCAACTGGTGGAGAAGTTCCTAGAAAGGTTTGAGCTAATCCTCGTTTTTATTTTTACAGCCGGCCAAAAATGGATCATTAGCATCCGTGATTTTCCCAGTTCCTCGAAGGAAGAAATAGCAAGAAAACGCCGAAAAAAACATTGCATCTAAAGGGTAATCGCTGGATGCAGAGTTGCACCATGCGTAGATTGTGATCGGAAGCGTCAGAACCCAAAAATGTCGCCCGTACCTCAAAATGAATTTTTTCATCTCTAAAACGTCTTTGATTTCGGAAAGATCATCATATTACACGCTTTGGTGCACCTTGCATTCTATCCCGGGGATACAACTTTAACGCCACCCGATCCGAACTGTTCCGCTTCAAGTCAACGCAGAGGCGGCAATTGCAAAAAAGAAGAGGCCAAGCATGCCAACCGCCATGATGATCATCAGGCCGCCCAAACAGCAAACAAACGCCGACTTCTGGTCCCGTTTCCGCCGGTAACCGATAAAATTTCCTACCAATAAGAAAACCACCGCCAAGGATAGAATCAGATAATAATAAATCGTGAAGTCAGAAATGGGATAAGTACTGCCAAACCCTTCAATGATGCTCGGAAGGGTTGCAAACAACAGAACGCTGCCTCCAATCCACTTCAAGAGAAATGGAGCCGTGTCCTGCTGACTCGGTTTTGCTTGACTCTTGCGACGCACGACAGCACCAGCTAAGGCCCACACCGCTGATAGCGAGATGGTGGCAACCACAGCGCAAACGCTGGTGTTGAAAATCACGTTCTCAAGAGAGCTTTCAGTAAATCGAGCCAATTCGATACTGCTCAAAAAAGCGAGGGTGTACAGGGTCACCATAGGCCCCAACGTCGCCAACGCAACGATTCGGGTAGCCGACTTTTTAACGTCAGAAACATCGACTTCGGCATCTAGTTCAGGAGTGGCCTGATAAGGATTTTCCACACCTTTTTCAGTCATCACATACACCCTTGGGACCAGTCCATCCCGCCCCATGCCGAGAAACCGGTTGATGCAGCGAAAACAATATCATTGTACAAAAAAACCCTTTAAGACCAATCTTGATCCTGAGGAGCTTTAAGCAAACTACACCCAGAGAATCTCCACCACGTGGCTAAAATACGGCGAGGAACAAAATTACTCGGTTGTGGTAGCCGCAGGGTGGGCAACTGAAGGAGAAAGGAACCTGTGTGGAGTGGATTTAAATAAGTGCTGGGGTTGAGTCTAACGAAAGAACTACAATAGTGATTCACATCCATCAAACCAATCGTAGTAGAAGGCGGGGATAAGTGAGGTGTCCTCCACGATCATTGGTGCCTTCATGGGGACCTTGATTTTGTCCAGAGCTGACTGAGGCGGAAGCAGAATATCTTTCCCTCGCAATCCCTCGTGATCGAAAAACGATTCACTTCTGTTTAATTCAAAGTAACGGCCATCTTGGGATGCAACCAGAGTTGGCATAAGCCCTGATTTCATTTCATCAGCCTCCAACGCTTTCAGACGCACTTCATGGTTCAGGGTGTAGATCGATTCTTCAATCCGTAGTACGGAATTGCCGAGGAAAACCGGACCCCTCCAGTATTCCATGGGAGGCATTTTTGTGATCAATAACATCGCTTTTTCAAAACGCTCGCCAGAGCGAGTGGTAACACAGCAGGGAAGGTGGAGGTGGCCACTGCCGTTTCCGTATTGATCGGCACCTGTGGCTCGGATGCGACGGACAACGCCAATCTGTTCCTGATCGAAATCCAACTTGGATTCTGACCACACATG
>JAYYHM010000203.1:0-3315 GCA_036148415.1 Planctomycetota bacterium | reverse complement strand
TATTCGAAATACTTCCGTCGACCACTGTATCTGTGCCTTTAGCACCGTCAGAGACTAAACCTGACAGGAACGTATCTAACGAGTTACTACTATCACTCGTGAAGTTGTACCGCTTATTCGAAGAGTCGTAGGTATCCACTTCCAGGGTTGTTAAACCAAGGATAGTATCAGTGGGAGTTGCACCATCCATCACCTCGATGAACGACACAACCTGCACTATATCCCCAGAAGCAAGTTCGCCTCCGGTGCCGATGACATTAATCGCTGAATCGTCACGGAAGATAGTCCCAGGTCCAGCCCAATCAAAGTAACCTGCAAAGCTGGATGAGTAGCAGGCAAGGCCAAACGTAATGCATAAAAGATAACGGTACATCTTAAAAACTCTTATATTGAAAATCTGATTGATGGTGAAATCGAGAAAAAGCAGCTGATCCTTTCTTATACGGGCCTAAACACCGCACCTCGACAATAATTTACCATTCCTACATTTTCGATTCCGCTCTCCATCATCTGCGGACAATCAACCACTGCGTGTCGCGAATCAGCGGTCGCTGAATGGTTCATTGAATCACCCGGCTGGCAATCAAATGAGCTCATGGAATTCAACTCCGGCATCCAACTCTCAGAGTCGGAGTCCAGTGGGCAAATGGGTCCCATACTGCAAATTTCCGGAAGCAAATTCCTCGCTGTTTCGCTATCCACACTCACCACAACACCACACTCACCCACCGCTGAAAAGCAGGTTAACGTGAGGACGGCTATCAGGGCTCGAGTATTCATGTGTTAAATGATAGCTCGAGTTTATTGCAATACAAACACTTCTGCGAAAATTTCCTATTTTTCCTATAACCCGCACAGCCCCCACAGCTGCACCCCAGGTCAGAGACACTACCCTCGGGGGATTGACACTCTTCCATCGCCTGCAAGATCACCTCTGCAGAGGTATTCGCGGACACTGATCCACACTGAATGATTCTTCGGTAGTTTCAGAAATTCGTGGATACTCCTCCCGGACTTAAGAACTTTGTCGCCAAGTCAAAATCAATCGACAAACAGGAAACCGTTGGAGTTTATCAAGGCCCTTGTAAACAAGATCACAACTTGCACGGCCAAATCCTCGGCATCAGAAGAATCGGAGACAGATCTCAGGTCCTTCACTAAAGAATCCATTACGGAATGCTCCGACCCAGATGGCTCTCTCTGGTAGACCCTTCGATAGATCTGATCAGCCCGACCTCGGAGAGGATGATCCTTTTTCGAAGTATCGCCTCCCGAAGCCCGTATATTTTTTTCTAGCTGTGTCACGACCTTCTCCGTAAAAGCTGAGTTCAGCAGCGAGAGACTCTGGAGCGGGGTCGTGGAGGTTACTCTCTCGGCACAGGTGCAGTTGGCGGCGGGGCGGTCGAAGGTGGCGAAAAGCGGGTAAGTGAGATTGCGGCGGGCGAAAATGTAGATGCTTCTTCGGTAGTGGTCCGACTCGTTCTCGCTGATTTTCCACTGGCCGGATTTCAAAGTTTTTACCAATTCACTGGGCAGTGGTGGCCGGACACCTGGGCCTTCCGTCACAGGATTCAGTAATCCTGAGACCGCCAACATCGCGTCGCGGATCGACTCCGCGTCCAATCGCCGCCGAGGAAAACGTGACCAGAATCGATTGTCAGGGTCCAGCTCCAGCGATTTTTTCCAATTCGACCGCATCTGTTCGCTACCCATCAAACGGCTGGTCATCTGATAAAAACTGGATCGAAGGATCTCGCGATGCAGCCGCTTCAGGCTCCACTCGCCTTCGATCAATCTGCTGGCCAGAAAATCCATCAACTCGGGATGCGTTGGCTCCTGACCGACCAAACCAAAATCACTTGGCGTGTCCGACAAGCCTCTTCCGAAATGGAACTGCCAAACTCGATTGACAATCGAACGGGCCACTAACGGGTTACTCTCATCTGCTAACCAGCTTGCTAATGCTGCTCGCTGCTCTTGAGGGAGCGAATCTTTTTGTACCGCAGACGCATTGAGGTTTGCGATTCTCGGGAAAGCCGCTTCCACCACCTGCTCCGGTCGACGCCAGTCTCCTCTGCCATAGAGTCGCGACGGTTCTTCCATCGATGTTTTACCAAGCGTCGTGACCGAAACGTTTTTCTTCAGTGCTACCGCCGGCTCAAAGAACGCTCGCAGACGATAAAAATCGGCCTGGCTGATCGCGTCATATTTATGATCGTGGCACTGAGCACAACCGACTTGCAAACTCAAGAAGACCGAACCCACGGTGGACGTGATCTCGTTCAGCAAGACGTGCTTTCGCTCTTCTTGCGAGTTAATGTCCGGCATGTCAGGCCCAGACAGACAGAAAGCGGTAGCAATTTTTGCTGAAGGATCCTCAGGAGCAATCAAATCCCCCGCGATCTGCAAGGAAACGAATCGATCATACGGCATATCCTCATTGAGTGACTGAATCACCCAGTCTCGATACTGCCATGCCGTTTCACGAATCTTGTCATGCTCATAACCATCCGTCTCCGCAAACCTCGCAAGATCCAACCAATGCTGTGCCCAACGCTGACCATATTCGGGGGTCGCGAGTATCCGGTCCACCAAACGCTCATAAGCATTTGGTCTTCTATCTTTGGTGAAACGATCCACCTCATCCAAAGAAGGCGGTAACCCTGTCAAATCAAATGACAGTCTCCGGATCAGTGTCACGCGGTCGGTTGGTGGAGCGGGCTGCAATCCTGCGCTTAGCATTTGCTTCAATAAGAAGGCGTCGATTGCATTGCTGGGCCAATCGGCAACCGCCGAATTCAAGTTGTCATCGGTAAAGTTTGGAACTGCGGGCCGGATCAGTGGCTGGTAAGCCCAGTGCTCTCGATCGTACTCGTCGATGGGGATCTCATCCTTCGACGCTTCGTCCGTAATGACCTCTTGCAATTTCTCCAGATCATTTCCGAAAACGACTGTCGTCGAGTCAACCTCGGACGTCCAACCGACAAAAAGGGTCAGAGCGATCGTTCGCAGGCGGAGACATCGAATTGGCGAACGTTTGCATCTCATTAAGCAAGCAGTCCTTTCACCACACTCACCTCGCTTGGTCCCGTCAGCCGTTCTTCAAGACCGTTGTGCTCAAACGTTAACTTACGGTGATCCATACCCATCAAGTGCATCAAGGTGGCGTGAAATTGATTCACATGGACTTTGTCCTGCTCTGCCCTCAAGCCAATTGCATCCGTCGCACCATACGAGCGACCACCACTCACGCCCGCTCCGGCAATCCAGCCCGAGTAACCCCATGGGTTATGATCGCGTCCCTTTCCCTGCTCG
>JAYYHM010000202.1:0-2728 GCA_036148415.1 Planctomycetota bacterium | reverse complement strand
GCTTCTGTTGTGCTTGTAGCTTCAGTCGCAGGGTGTCGCGGATCGATGCCATTCGGTCGTACAGTGCAGATCACGAAAAGTAGTGATGCCGCGGAAGTCACCATTGAGTCTCCGGAGCAACGTCTGGCAACGGCAAAGACTGGAGAGTCGACTGATAAAGACATGGATTACACTCAGCAGGCAAAGAGCTCAGTGGATGGCTCGTCTGAAGAAGAAGTAGGACAGCCAGAGGTCGCGGTTGCTTCCATGTCAGCCGATGTGGAAAGCTTGCTGATGATGCCCAATATCTCGGAGGGTGAAAAAGTAGCCTTGGTAGGTGATTCTGGGCAAGAAGTCCAAAACGAATCGTCACCGGGGACGGAGTCTCAAGAGGTCGATCGACCGGATATCGTTTCTGTTGCCGCGGAGACCAACAAAGACGAAGTGATCGACCCTGCAGATGAACCTCTGTTAGAGCTCACGGAAGGCATGTCCGCGGAACAATTGCTGGCTGCTCTAAGAGAATATCCCGCAGAAAAACGCGAGAGAGCACTTGATCAATTTGTGCAATTGGTAGCTGACAAAGCTAGTGAATCGACTCAGCCCAATGCGGTCTCCGGCCAAATTGCCAATGCTCTTCACAATGAAATGACACTGCCCGATGTCTTGGAGGAGTCTGCTGGTGAATCTCCGGAACGATTAGCGGACGCGGAGGGTGATCTTGATGCGAATGAATCTGAAGATCAGCCGGATCTTGCCTTCAGCATTACTGATGAGACTTCGGATGTTGATATTGAAATGAATCCAACGACTGAAGGCTCGACCGACATGCAGGTTGAAACCGCACAGAACAAAATTCCTTCAGCTGAAACGGTGGTCGAAGCTACCACCGAGGAAGGTGCAGATACGATTGAGGGGAACGAGGTCGCTCAGGTGAGCGTCGAGTTACCCGCGGAGACTGCTCAGCAAGAGGTCATGAATTCGAAACCTACCATTCAGGGTGAGCTAACTCAGGAGCAACTTCTATCCGCTTTGATTCTTGCACTTCAAGAACCAAAGATGGAGGAATCAGAATCAGAGCGACACGAACGACTGGTCAAGTTAAGCCATTTATTGGTTTTAGCAGGTAATCCAGAATCAGCGATGATCTCGATGGAGGGAATGACTCCAGAAGAGCAGAGTTTTATGCGTCATCAATTGCAGGGTTTGTGGCACCTTATCGATCCTGAGGGGCATCCAAATACAAGCCAGCGTTTGAGCTTTGTAGCGACTGAATTTCGAGAGGCGGCTAAGCTGGCTGGCGCAGCGACAAAGGCATTGGATGTGAAGAGGCTAACTTTCTGTACAGAAATCGAAGCTTACGGGCAGATTAGACCTTTTGATGAAAATCGATTCAAAAAGGGTCAACAAGTGATTTTGTACTGTGAGGTGGAGAATTTTAAAGCGAATCAAAATGAAACCGGTTTTGAGATGCACCTCCAAGGGAGTTATGAGATTTATGATTCCGAGAATCAACGTATCTTTAACCAAGTGCTTCCGGCTGACCGGCAGTGTTCAGCAAACTATCTGAGAGACTATTTTGTTGCTTACCAGATGTTCCTGCCCAGTGATTTAGCTTCAGGTCGCTATACATTAAAGCTGACGATGGAGGATTTAGTGGGCACTAAATACGGCCAAGGGGAAGTCAATTTTGAGATTGAAGGGGGTTCACCTCAATCTGAATAGCTCATCTTGCGAAAAGAAAATCTGTCAATGAACTCATGCAAGAGATCCTTTTCAGCCCAATTCAATCGCATCCATGATCTGATAGGTTGGACCTTGTTTGTCGAGGAAACTGGCAATGACTTGTACCTCTTCGACCACCATGGAACCCAAACTTGTTTCCTCTTCTAGCTTGACTCGATCCATCACTTCATTGCTTGCTCGGCGGGCCTTAGCGCGACCCAGTGTCAGATGGGGTCGGTAATCTCTCGATTCAGGTTTGAATCCCAGTTTCGCAAGTTCCACTTCAAGCTGAGATACCATGGAGGTTAGTTGATTCGATTCATCGATAACTCCTGCATGGATGATTCTGGGGCGATCTAATGAGGGCATCCCGCCTGAACCATGAAAAACCAATTCAAAGGGGGGCATGGTCTCACAAATCTCTTGGACAACTGCGCAAACCCTCGGTACCTCCGTGTTGTAAACTTCGCCGAGAAATTTCAATGTGAGGTGCAAGTTGTCCGTCGGGACCCATTTAATGCCGTCTCCCGCCTCTTTTAAACGGTTTGACATCTTTGTAGCGGCTTGAGCAATTTCACTTGAAAGAGGAATTGCTATAAAGGAGCGAATAGAGTTCATTCCGTGATAAAAACCAATGGTGCTATGGGATCATTTCAACCAAGCCCGTTTCGCTCGAATTTCTGGATTCGCGGCGGGCACTTACAGACCATCCTATCGATTCGGTCCGAGTCTGCGAGCGGTCTTTCTCCGAGATCTCATTTTGTAGAGGTTTCTGATGGAGACCGTATCATTTTGCATGAGGATTCTCCTCCTGAAAACGAAGAAGATGCGCCTTGTGTCATGTTCGTGCATGGGCTATCAGGCTGCTATTCCTCTCCATACATGCAGCGATTCGCATTGCGATTCTTGAAGCGAGGTTTTAGGGTTTTTCGCGTTGATATGAGGGGATGCGGTGCCGGGGCGGAATTTGCAAACCACTTGACCCATGCGGGACGCAGCTAAGACCTCGTAGACGCCATGAATT
>JAYYHM010000201.1:0-4389 GCA_036148415.1 Planctomycetota bacterium | reverse complement strand
AAACTTTTCAGTTTTGATCTAACCAAAAACTCTTCAAACCAAAATGATTCAATCTGACGAATACGCAACGAAGACCATTATTGGTCTGGAAGTACATGTACAGCTTAAAACAAAGAGTAAACTGTTCTGCGGTTGCAGTGTGAAATTTGGTGCTTCCCCCAACACGCAGGTTTGCCCTGTGTGTCTTGGTCACCCCGGCGCGTTACCGGTGATGAACAATCAAGCAATCGAGTTGTCGATCAAAGCGGGTCTAGCATTAGACTGCAAGATACCTCCGCTGACCAAATGGGACAGGAAACAATACTTCTATCCAGACCTCCCCAAGGGGTACCAGATCAGTCAGTTTGATCTACCCATCTGCGCGGAAGGCTATCTGGATATACACCAGGACTCCACATCCGCAGAAGCACGGCGGATCCGTATCTTACGTGCTCACCTCGAGGAAGATGCTGGGAAAAGCATGCACGATGAAGGAGCAGGGATAACGGATTCACGAATTGATTTAAACCGCTGCGGCACACCATTGCTAGAAATTGTCAGCCAACCAGATTTGCGTTCATCACAGGAAGCAAAAGCTTATCTAAGTGAACTAAAATTGAGGATGAATCATTTGGGTATCTCAGATTGCGAAATGCAGGAAGGGAGCTTGAGGGTTGACGCTAATGTCAATTTGCACATTGATGTCAATGGCCAGAAAGTTGCAACCCCAATCGTCGAGATCAAGAACATGAATAGCTTTCGCGCAGTGGAACGTGCGATTGATTATGAGGTGGATCGCCAATACGACGTTTGGCAAGAAACAGGGAAAACCATCGAAGAGGAAACCAAAACAACTCGTGGTTGGGACGACCAAGCAGGCCGTACCTTTTTACAGCGTGAAAAAGAAGAATCAGCTGATTACAGGTATTTCCCTGACCCTGATCTCCTCCCAATAAGAATTCCTCGAGAACGGATTGAGACCATTCGTTCGAGTCTCGGTGAGATGCCTGGCCAGATTCGTGAGCGTTTTCAGAAACAATACGGTATCAAAGCATACGACGCAGAGGTGATCGTCAATCAGGGACGTGATTTTATCGATTTCTATGAGCAAGTCGCCGAAATCTGCGGAGATGGAAAACGTACCAGCTCATGGTTCCAACAAGATGTGCTACGAACCATTAAGGAGAGACAACTAAGCATCCTCGACTTCCCCATTGATTCCAAGCAGCTCGGTTTGCTGTTGCAGAAAGTCACAAATGGCGAATTGGATAACTCACGAGCTCGGGACGTATTTCAATACCTAATGGAACATCATCAAAGTAACGTTCCAGAGGCAATCAAGGCGCTCGGAATTGTAGCGCTAGACGAATCAGAACTAGAACATCTCTGCCAAGAGCTTCTTGAAGCAAATCCTCATGTGATTGATGACTACCGCAGCGGAAAGCAACAAGCAATTGGATCTTTGATCGGGCAAGCAAAAAAACGAAACCCTAATGCGAATCCCAAGCTTGTGAGAGAAATTCTCATCAGAATTGCCGAGCAAAGCTAACTTGCTACCAAATACGAGAAAGGAGGTTGAATGCACACCGGGACTCATCCACTGCAAAAGTTAATACACTTAGCAAAGACTGATAAGTCCATGCTGTCAGTGCTAATTCTCATCATAGGTATTGTATCGTGGCTGTTACTTACACCATTTGCACCATGGTTCGCGAAGCAATCAATGCAACGCTTTCATCTCCAGACTAACTCTTTCTTGGGCTGGTCTTGCCAGTTTCCAATACCCTCCATGTATAACTTCGCGAATCGATATAAGGTTGAAGATTATCCTCCGGGGCTTACCGCATTATGGATCGATGAAAATGACGAACGTTTTATTAACCATTTTCCAACGCGTTGTTTCACGTTCGCAGATGCCAGAGATTACTACCTCAGTCATAAGCAAAATCGGTGGATTACACTTGAAACGTCTTATCGAGAAGAGAAGCTCGTTTCGAAATACCACTTAAAGCCGAAGTCAGCTGATCAAGAACACAGCACACAGACAGTTTTTGAACTCATTCGGTTATCGTCAACTTTTGAGCATGAATAGTCCGAAGGCACATGAATTCCACTCAATTAGCATCTGGACAAAAACAGTTAACCCTTGCACATAGCCTTGTTCAGATGGGAATCTTGATTAGCTTGCTATGGAAAATCTCTTTTTTTATCTATGCTAATGAGGTTTATGAAACCAAAAGCATCCGAGATTTATTCTTTCCTGATCTCCTCCAATCTTCAATTACATTGCGTGCATGTTTTCTCGGGACGATCTTCTGCACGGTCGTCAATGCCTTTTCTACAAATCGCTCGCTCCAAAGATCGTGCAATGTTGGGCAACTATCAGGCTTGAGCCTCTTATGCGTGCATCAAGGCACCTATAATGACATGACTTTTTTGACCAGCTGGTGGTGTGCGGTTTGGTCTTGGTGGATTGGAAACCGCTTCGACATTGATCCTCCGAGGGAGCTCTTAAAAAAGGCGGCGTTCCTCGCTAGGCTGATTGTTTCAGTGATTTTTCTTGGTGGAGCGGTAGGTAAATGGACGAGTGAATATTGGTCGGGCCAAGTGCTGTATGATATTTATTTCGTTGACAAAGATTATTGGACGTTCAATTACCTGAGATCCAATTACAACCCAGAACAACTCAAGTGGATTGCCTTGTGCTACAGCCGTTTGGTCATCATCCTGGAGACTTTGGCTGGATTTGGATTATGGTTGCTTAAAGATCGTGTGTCAGCTTGGCTTAGCATACTGCTGCTCATTCTAATCCCACTGTCATCCAACCTTCTTTTATTTTCGGTGACAGGGTGCCTCATTGCACTTTCGTCGGTAGGTCTCTTGACGATCAAACCAAATCTCGGCATAGATCAATACTAGACAAAGCTGTTTCTATAAAACACCTTTTGTGCTCGGGATACTCGTCTGGCGTGGATCGATTTCTATCGCCATCCGCATCGCTCTGGCAATGGATTTGAACACACACTCAGCGATATGGTGAGCATTTCGACCATGGTGAAGAAGTACATGTAGGTTACAGTTAGCATTGGCAGCAAACGATTGCCAAAAATGCTCGACCAGCTCGGAATCAAATGAACCGATCTTATCAGCGCTGATCGGCGCAGCATACTCAAATGCGTACCGACCGCCCATGTCCACGGCCGAAGTAACGAGGCACTCATCCATTGGTAGAGAAAAGTGTCCGTAACGCCTGATACCGAATCGATCTCCCAATGCCTCGTCGACTGCCTTGCCAAGAACGATTCCAATATCTTCGCAGGTATGATGATCATCTACATGTAAATCACCACATGCCTTTATTGTCAGATCAATCATTGAGTGCTTCGCAAATAGATCAAACATGTGATCAAGGAAACCTATCCCTGTGTCCCGCTTACCGCATCCAGAACCATCTAGATCCAACCAAATTTGAATTTCGGTCTCACCGGTTTTGCGGCTAATAGATGCCTGTCGAGAAGCAGCGGAGGACTGATTCATAGAAACCATTCTGCAAGTACAACGATCTGCGCCGTTCTTTCACGCAGCTAATCACGGATGCTAGGAGAGGTGCCCTTGGAGCAAAAACAAAAGTGCATCGATCTGCTCGTCGGTTCCAACGGATATCCGTAAACCATCACCGTGATCTCCGAAATCCATCAAGCGCACCAGCACTTGTTGACTCTTAAGAAAGTCATAGAGTGAGCGGTGGCTCATATTCTCATGTCTGCACCAAACAAAGTTGGCATGAGAGGGAGTGACTTGAAAACCAATTTTTTGCAATTCATGTGTCATTCGATTTCGGGTCGCAATGATTGTACTGCGATTATCGGCTAACCAAGCTGAGCATTTCATCGCAGCTGTGGCTGCGGCAATCGAGATGGCGTCACAGTTGTAACTATCTTTGATTTTTGACAGTTCGCCCACCACCTCCGGTTTAGCCACCAGAAATCCGAATCGTATTCCTGCCAATCCGTATGATTTGCTGAGTGTTCGCGTTACAAGAACATTTTCATTCTGCTCGACAAGCCCGAGACAATTCGTCTCTGCAAAATCAGCATAGGCTTCATCCACAACGAGTGGACATTTCAGCTCTTCCGCTACCTTCGCCACCTCTGTTGGTGAGAGAATGGTGCCACTGGGACTATTCGGGTTTGGCAGTAACGCCAACTTAAGTTCCTCAGTGGACTCCGCGAAACTACTTGGAAGCGTCCAATCGTCATTGAAGTTGATTTGGTCCCAGCTCGCACCCTGAATGTCTGCTAACGTTCGGTACAAGACGTAGGAGGGATAAGGCATACGAAGTTTCTCTCCTTCGCCCACAAAACCTCGGACAAGCATGGTAAGAATCTCATCACTACCATTGCCTGCCAG
>JAYYHM010000200.1:0-2760 GCA_036148415.1 Planctomycetota bacterium | reverse complement strand
AATTCGGAATCAGGCGTTCAGAAGCAATCCATTCAAGCCGCAGCGGTCGAGACTTCATCAAGTTTTCGACGTCATCTCGAAACAAGTTCCATCGATCAAACCCATATTGAACCTACCGAGAGGATACCGATGAAGCGTCATTGATCTCTTGGTAAACCGTATTCCGTAGGGCGGAGGCTTGCGAGGGCTGCCCATTCACGCGTCGGGAAATTTCAGCCCTCGTACACGAACAGCTCGAAGATCGCTGAGAAGCGTTTCGAGCTTTTCGTCGTTGAGCGATCCGTATTCATCGCTTTGTCTGGTTGCTTCGGTTTTCTTCCAGCCCATTTCAGGCTTCACTCGTTGCATCAGATTGTCACTCTCAATTACCTTAAGAGATAGGCATCGGCATGAGTACCTGGTCCGCAGGTAGCAGTCTCATATTCTTGCAACGTGAGAGTTGAAATTGACGGGGTTGTTCCCTGCATAGACAGAGACCGAGAAAACTTCGGCTTCCCATAAAGCGAATCGGGCTCACAACACGGTGAGTTCGATTGCCTTGACTGTCGGAGTAATCCATTTCGATGACATAGTCATCAGAGAGTTGCATCGCTTTGCGAAGTACTTGATTCATTGTTGTTGCTCTATCATGGTGGCTATTCATTGTGCTTCCCAAGTCGCGAGCGATGGAGCCCATGCGGTCCCACCCAAAGATCACCGAAATCAGTCGACTTCAAGCACACTGATAGCATTGGTCTCGACTGTGACACGTTTGGTCATGGGTGATGAGAAAATGGTTATGAAAATCTCGCTCTGCTTCCAGAACCCTTGTGTTTTCGGAAGAAATGCGATTTTCAACGGTATCGTGTACTCGGGGCCAAGAGGTTTTCTGAAGACGGATAGCTGGCAGATACCGACTCAGGTCGGTAATTCGATGCGCTGAATTCGGTGATTATTGCTGTCTAGGATATGTACACGATCTTTGGAATCCACGACGACTCCCCACGGTTGATTGAGTTTTCCGGGTTCAAATCCGGGTCCGCCCCATGAAGCCATCCATTCTCCGCTGCTTGAGAAACGTTGAAGTCGATTGTTTTTGTACTCAATCACAACCACGCTCCCATCACTCGCGATCGCTAAATCGTACGGATAGAAAAATTCTCCATTCGCCGAACCCGCTTGTCCCCAAATATCGATGAGTCTGGGAGGAGTGACAGAAATGTCGAAACGCTGGATGCGGTGATTGCAAGAATCTACTACCCAAAGAACATCTTCTTGGATGACCAAGCTCTGAGGACGCACAAAGCTACCGGGGTTCCGACCCGTTCCACCCCATTGGCAGAGAAAGTTACCATCTGCATCAAATTTCTGAATGCGATCTGAGGTATTGTATTCGCCGATGTAGCGGCAACCAAAACGATCGCAAGCGATGTCAGTGACGAATGCAAATTCACCGGGTCCGATGCCCGCTACTCCCCCAATCGACTCTTCGGTAACCGGTACACCCTTTAAGGTATAGGAGAGCATTCGATAATAATGGGTATCGGCAACAAAGATTCGTGGATCACCAACGTCTGGATCGTGTTGGATTTGAGAAGACTTTGTGGATGAGGATAGCTTTTGAGCTGCTCCGAAGGCGAGCCCGGTTGGCCGCCCATTCTGGGTCTGTGGCGTCTTCCACTGATGGAGGAATTTACCTTCGGTATCAAATACCTGAATGCGTCCTGTCGTATCCACGATATAAAGTCGATCCTGCTCATCAATCGTGATTGCTCGTGGCTTGAGAAAGCGTCCCGGGCTAAAGCCTCGGCGTCCCCAGACCTTTTGCGGTTGAACCGGATTCGATTCTGAGAGGCATCCACCAGAAGCCAAGGCCGCAGTGACTCCGGTGATTGACTTTCTGTTGAGCAGTCTTACGGTTGCTCGTAACGTGTTATTTCCGATGGTGGACTTCGCTACGTGTAGATTCGAGGCGCAAGACAGTAAAAAGTCTCTCCGAGGCTGAGTCGACTGATTGGCTCTGTCTTCTGTACGCATTCCAAGGCACTTTTGGGAGGGAGCGATTCGATGGTTTAGAGATAAGATTTAGACCGGGTCAATCATTTGAATCGTCTAAGATCGCCCAAGCTCCGGCGAGTCCTGTCTGATTTGCGTGTTGGAGATTTGCATCGATGCTTACTGCTCGATATCTGCCGCGCGTTCTGGTATTCTTCGGTCTCTTATCTACTCTCGACTACGGTTCGACTTTTCAGTCTTTTCCATGCTAACGACTTTCGACCTACGAGCGACCGATGATCCGCAAGATTATCTGCACCGAACTGTTCAGACATTAGTGGAAGGCGGCATCGTTGCTGTTCCTACCGAATCCACCTACGGGTTGGTTGCCCATGCTCTCAGCTCAAGGGGTGTTGCTCAACTCTCCGACATTTGGGAAACCCAGAAAAATAAGTTGCGTGAGCATACGGGTCTCTCGAAGCTTCCCGATACTGAAACTTTTGATTTACCAGTGACTCCAAGTTTACTGGTTTCCAGTGTCGAGGCTTCGCAGGATTACCTGACAGATTCATCTCCATTGGGAACTCGATTGGCGAGGAGATGTTGGCCCGGACCGCTGCAGCTCGAAAAAAAAGTAACACTCAACACAGGCTCCCTTGCTGACTGCCTCTGCGGAGGGGCTCTGTCATTGGTGCGGGATACTTCTGGGAGAATCGCTTTCCGCGTGGTCGCGCAGCGTGTCATCGACGGAATTCACCGTTTTTTACAGGGTCCACTTGTTTTTTT
>JAYYHM010000199.1:0-2988 GCA_036148415.1 Planctomycetota bacterium | reverse complement strand
CCCATCCTAGACTTTGAGGCCAAGCAATTTGTAAAGCCTAGAAAAGCAATGAAGGTGATGTGTCGAGAGATACAAACTGCCTTTGCGGCTTCACTGATGGCGATTGAGGGGGCGGGTTTGGATGGCTTCATTCCCGCCACTGCTGAAAGTGTGATCAAACCCCAAGATCTGGGAACCGTCTTTGGCAGCGAAATATTTTATGGGCCTCCACTCGAACTCTCTGATTCGATTCGGCCGTGTATCCAAGACGACGGGCAGATCGATACCAGTGCATTTGGAAATGCGGCAATGAAACAGATCATGCCGCTGTGGATGCTGAAGTATCTACCTAATATGCCTGCGTGCCACGTCGGGATTCACCTGAATTCGCATGGCCCCAACAACTCCATTGTGCTCGGTGATGTTTCTGGTCCGTCTGCTTTGATGGAAGCCTCTTCTTGTGTGGATCGTGGGACGGCAAAGGTCGTGCTTACAGGAGGAACAGGGACGAGAATCGGGACGACTCGTCTGAATTTTCGAGCAGATTACCCCATGGCTGAATCGTTTGATCCGATTGAAAATTCATCTCGGCCACATGATCCAACATCAACCGGTGTGGTTGGAGGTGAGGGAGCAGCTGCAATGGTCGTCGAGCCGGCAGAATTCGCAAAACAGCGAGGCGTGCGACCCGTGGCCAGAGTGGTCTCCTACTCCTCAAGGTTTGCAGCTGCTAAGGGAATGAAAACACCGATGCGATGCAAGGAAACTAGTGACATTCAAATGCGTAGTTCGACGAAAGCAATTCAGGCCGCCATCGAATCGGCGATGTCTGACGCTGGAATTGATTCTACAGATCTTGGATTGGTGGTTTCTCATGGAACGGGCGATCCCGTTGCTGACGCCGCTGAGCAAGCAGCTACTGATGCGACGGTACCCTCCGTCCCCACCTTGGCAACGGTAGCATCGTTAGGGCACACGGGCGCCGGATGTGGCTCAATCGATTTGGTAGCTGGAGCGATGGCTCTTCATCGAAATCTTGTTCCTCCGACCCTTCACGACAAACGTTTGACCCCTGCTTCTCGTTTTGTTGATGAGCCGACTCGTCTACAGGGAGATCACGTCATGTGCATCTGTCACAACACAGAAGGGAATGCAACGGCAATTGTATTAGGACGTGCGTGAGTTCTTCTCAGGCTAATCGCGGAACCTGCAAATCTGAGAGGTTCATTCATTTCTGCCGAATTGAAATTCACTCAGCAGCGGTAAGTCATCAGGCCGTCTTAATGACCACTTTTCCCGCAAGATTACCAGACTGATGGAGTGTTGCATTTTCCTGCAACCGATGGGCCTCGGCAAGTTGGTCCATCGGGAAAGTCGCTCCAATGTTAGCCTTGAGCTGTCGGTTCGCCATCCACTGATTGATTTCGTCAGCACACGTTCTCATCTCTCCAGGTGACGCTTTGAACATGACAAAGCCGGTTACTGTACATTCCTTGACATAGAAGGGTCCAACAGGGAAGACGGGTCTAGCATCCCTGCCAGCCATGACAATCATGCGACCGCGTTCCGCCATCGATGCGATAGCAAGTTCAAAATCGGGTTCTCTTCGCGTTTCCCAGAATAAATTGACTCCGTTCGGGGCGGTTTCTTTCAAACGTTCGGCAATGGATTCGTTCTGGTAATTGATGACCGTGTGCGCACCGAGTGATTGAACGTAGTCATATTTCTCTTGTGTTCCTACTGTGCTGATCACTTTGACGCCGCTTGCAACCGCCATCTGAACAACCATCGAGCCGACTCCGCCACTCCCGCCAACTACAAAAATCGTCTCGCCAGAGCGGAGCTTTCCTTCACGGAAGAGACCCAAATGTGCTGTTACACCGACCAATCCGTTGGCGGCAGCTTCTTCAAACGAGCTGGTTTCTGGGATGGGATAGCACCAGTGGGCAGCAACCGCGATTTTCTCTGCGGTTGTTCCTTGTAGTCCAAGTAATCCTTGGTTGGTGCACCAAACACGATCGCCAACCTGGAAATCCGTTACCCGATCACCCACGACTTCCACGATTCCAGCGGCATCGCAACCTAGGATATAGGGACTGGGTAATTCAGAGGCGACTGCACCGCTACGGATGTAAGTGTCAATGGGATTCACGGAGGTGGCATGAACACGAATCAAGAGATCCTCGGGTCCACATACTGGTTCGGGAAGGTCACCAATCTTGATGACTTCAGGTGAACCTGTAGTTTCAATGTATGCAGCCTTCATTGCAGCTCATGGGAAAGGTGTTTCGCGGGAAAGTTCGCTAAAGATCTCTTTAGGTGGTAACAGATCGATCACATCCCGCTCTCTTGCAGGCGTCGCGTTGTATCGCTCCAGGTAAGTGGATTCTTCTCGCCGATTCAACGGAAAGTGACGGCGAGCAGCTTCTTCGCTCCAAGCTCTTAAGGTGATGGTTTCAAGTAGAGCATCGCCGTTGGCAATGAGATCAAGGATTTCCAGTGTTTTGTCTGGAATGACCAATCTCAAGTTGGATAATTCAATGTTGGAGATGGGGTCTGGCCTATCCACTCCTCCAATCCAAAATGAACGACGTCGGTTCGAACTGTTGTTGTTCACCGAACTGCGAGGTGTACCGCCGAAGACCATTGCGGCGATCGTTCCAAAATATGTGTCAGGACTTTCGGGGAATCGCTCTCGCATCCGAGCAAGATGCTTAATCGTTGTTTGCTGCCCATCCCGAACACGGTCTCTGACAATCTGTTCAAGTGCAAAGTAGATCAATTCAGTGGCTTGATCATCAAGCTTGAGGGTTGAACGCCTAGAAATTCCGATTTGTGTCTGCTCGATTGCCTGCTCGATCGCTTTGTTGCGAGCCAATGCGTCGTTAGATGTGATGGCATCTCTCAGCTCAGCAGGTAGGCTCTGTGACCAGAATGCATAGATTTGCATTGTATTGAGAAGCATTTCCGAATCGGGTTGCGACTGCACAGCAGCAGCTGTCTGCCTCA
>JAYYHM010000198.1:0-4487 GCA_036148415.1 Planctomycetota bacterium | reverse complement strand
CCAGTGGGCGAGAAATCCATTCCTGTTACACGTGTTCTAGCAAGCCATGGATTATTTTCGGGTCTCGCAATTTCTTCCACTTCCCATGTCTCGGATTCAAACCATCGTCTTGCTGGAACTTTCATACTTGTGGCATATTGCGCTGGACCACCTTGAGTCCAAGACCTCAAGCTCTCAGGCAATTGCTGGAGTCCTTCGGTGATCTCCATTTTGGTTTGCTGATTCCATTTCGCATCGCCTATTAGGATGGACCCCTGGTAACCGAGTTCCGTTGCAGGGATCCTCGCTATGACTTGATGATCTCGGACCAATAGAGATCCTTGGCCCCGAAACCCTGAAAGCGCAACCGATAACGTTTTACCCTCTGCTTTTGTCACACTCACACGGTCACCATTGAAACCATCAGCATGATGCTCCGCCGCATCCCCATCTTTCATGGTTAGCACAACCACTTCAAGTGGTTTTTCGATCGTGCTTGTTTCAAGGGTGCGAACAAAGATTGGAGAATCTCCCGCCATCACTAGGTTGGGATATTCTAGGATGAAAGTGTTCCCCACTTTGTAATCAAGAATGACCCGATCTTGGTGTCGGTAGATTCCGCGGAACTGCCCCCAATCTTTGGGAAGCGGACCATACTCCCGATTGTCGCGACCGACGGTCCGCGCCGATTCCGATCTCTGGCGATCGCTCGGATCGGACCACCCGGCAGCATTGGGGTTGTTGGCAATAAGATTACCCTTTGCACGAAGATGGACTCCATGTCGCCCATTGAATTGTATTCCATTCCAATCGACAAATTCATCAGTCCAAGCTGCAGCCATGCGGAGTGTGTCATGCTCGAACGCCATCCATGCTTTTCCCCTTGCGATTCCACCGGGACCGTTATCAACTCGGATTGCGATTGCCTTTTGAGCAATATCCTCAGCTGATGGACCAAACTGGATCGTTGTAATTAGCATGGGCCCGTAATCCATCGTTACCCAAGGTTCAATTACTTGGGGAGCTGGGCCTCTTGAATCACCTTTTGGTAGTGAGCTCAAATAGGCTTCACTTACAGCATAGTACTGGGATGGATTTTTACTGAGGAAATGTTCACGGATATAGTGAATCACATCATATTTTTGTTGAGGAACCATCCATGTCTGCGGAAGCATCATTCCTCCACCGTGGCTGAGTGTTTGATACATCGATAACGGATCCGAACCATATTTAAATCTGCCCTCAGCAAATCGTAGCGAAGTTGGCAATGAACCTGGCGCATCAAGCGTTCCGTGACAGTTCTGACAGACTCGCTGGTAGATCCCTTGTCCTCGTTGAAAAGACTCTTTGTTCCAATCCCTAATGATTCCCGAATGGTCTAAATTCAATTCTTCACTTGGTGAGAAAGCCAGAAGCTCTTTCTCTGTGGGTTGAAGCTTGGTAGCGGTTGATGGTCCACCTTCTGAAATTTCTATTAAGTAACCTACGAGATCCAAGAAATCTTGCCGAGATTGAAGAACATTCACTTGGCCACTTGGCATGATGGACGTAGCCAGTGTTTTATTCGCCTCGATATCTTCATTCGCAAGCCGAATCACATCCGATTTGCCGGGACCAGTGCGGACAACCACTTCGTTCTCACCCGACTCAATAGGGATCCCGACTACATTTTCACCATCGACCGTCAGCCATTGGTTGGCTCGGTATAGGTCAGCGATGACTTTTGAAGGGTCTAGTATGGATTCAATCAGGTGAACATCACTCGGCGGATTGGTCCACTCACTGAGCACAGGTCCGATCAAATTCGCTTCTGAGTCAGCTGCGTGACATTTCCAACACCCCAGACCTGGTGAATGAAATAGCAGAGCACCACGTCGTGCGATTCCTTTTTGGCGAGCTTCTCTTGCTAAAAGCTGGATGTCCTCCTGAAGAAGAGTCTGATCAAGTGGAGGACGCTGTGCTTGCGTGGTTGGATGATGAATGCAAAAAATCGCAACAAGGATGACGATTTGTCGACCGATCAAAGACGTAGGGATAATGCGACGTGGTGACATTTTTCGATAGTGGTTCTGAATAAGTACGGTCATATTTCAATTGGAGGTGGAATTCTGTCGACCCTGATTATAGAGTCCGCTGCAGCCGGGAAGAGGTAACCACGGCGATTATCATGAAAGTCCTGTCAGGTTCTGGGATGCTCCTCTTCGTTGTGGGATTAGGATTGTCCGATGGTTCCCATTCGGTTTAGCTGTGGCTCCCGCGTCATGATGCTGGCTAAAATTCACCGAGTATTCTATTTCCCTCGCTTTTCCAAGGAGTGAAAATTGATCAATCATCGTATCCAAGCTTTGGGGCTATTGTTTCTGATTCATTTTGGCATGAGCAGCATCTCGGTCGCGCAACGCACAGATCCGCGCCAGAATCAAAAACGCCTTCAGGAGCAAATGCGAGCGGCAGCTGAAAATCAGCCGCAACTACCCAGTGACCCGGTCTTGCTCAATCTTCAAAAGGAATTTATCGCCAAGGCGGAGAAATTGGCAGTTGAATATGAAAGGAAGAAAGACTTTGACAAGGCGAGGGAGGTCTATGAGTCATTGGTACGCCTCGTTCCAAAATACGGAGCCGCCGAAGCCGGCTTAAATCGGATACTAGCGAATCAGAGAGCTCAGGATCGAAAGTTGGCCAATATTTCTGCAAATAAAGCTTGGCAAGATTCGGGCGTAACCCTTCGTGAAGGTATGCCTGTTCAGATTGAGGTGAAAGGCACTTGGAAGGTCGCTTTTGAGACGGGACCCGCCGGTTTGGAGATACCTAATGAGCTTCGCCCAAAAGATAATCGAATCAAGTTAGGGACACTGATTGGAGTGATTGCCAACAGCCCCGCTGAATTGACCGACAGTCAGCCCTTTGTAGTCTCTGGAGGAATGTCTTTTAATGCCAAAAAGACAGGGCGTCTTTATCTGAGAATGTTTGATATCAATCCACTGGATAACGAAGGCAGTATGTACGTTTTAATTCAGAGTACTTTTGCCAACTAATTGCTTTGGTCCCTGATATCAACAGTAGCCTATCTAATCACTCGATGAGACCGACTTATCGAAGGTGATAGCTTTAGGAGCATGCATCAATCAGACGCGGCCAGAATAAGTCATAGATTCCAAGGTCTTACCAAGTGGAATATCCATGATCTAACTATGACGCACTTCCTCGCAGCAGCATTATCAATGCAATACTTAGCAATGCGAGTGCGACCAGTTTTTTTGATTTCTCAGCCTCAAAGTTCCGACTTATTCTTTCGCCAAGGATAACGCCAATCATTGAGAAGATCGAAGTGACGCAGATTTCTAAGCCAATTTCGGTGTTGATATGATTCCGCAGTCCGAGTAGCACTGCCTTGAGAGTCGCGATTACCAATAGAAATTGCGTGACAAATGCTTTGTATTGGTCAGTTCGCCAATTCTGACGGATAGCAAACGCAGCAATGGGAGGTCCGGCGATACTAACCGCTCCCGCAAGAAAACCAGAGATCAAACCCGCGGCGAAACATTTTGCAATGGGTTTTACATGATCTTTTTTCGGTGCTTCAACTTTTTCTCGCAGTGACGGAATCACCATGAGAAGAACGCCGGCACCGGTCAATCTTACCAACAGATCTAAAGAGAGTGCTTCGAAAAAGAAAAGACCTAAGGGTGTCGAAATGCAAGCGCCTAGGATGGCAATCAAAAGTGGGGGTCGTTGTGCGCCATGGCGATAGGTCCAAGCCGCGACCAGCAGCATCGGAACGCTACTCACAGACAAAATGATATGAGATGTCTTCGCATCAATGATGAGCGGAAGAAAGGTGATCGCCACGATGCCAAAACCGAAACCGATCGCACTGTGAATCACTCCAGCAGTTAGTGAGATCAACATGATGCAGATTAGGATCGCGCTAATTTCCAACTGCTATTCCGGTTTCAAATTTGGTTTTTGAAGAGATGTCTTTGGTTCGTTGCTGTGAATTAACTTAGGCAGGTAACTCTTCCCCGCGAGTTTCTTTGGCAAGGAGGGTAACGATAATTCCCACCGCGAACAGTGGCACCATGTACTGAGATGACTGGGTAGGTGTCCACTGATAGATCGCTGAAGCGGCGATGGCGCCCGCTGATCCTATCCTTCCTGCGTTAAAGCAGAATCCCGTTCCTGTGCCACGTAGTCGAGTGGGAAAGAGTTCTGGAAAGTAAACCGCGTAACCAGCGTGCATGCCGAGTGTCAAGAAACCGAATACAGGTAGAAATAAAAGCAGGATACTGCGGGAGTAATCACCGTTATCAAGCACAAAGAAGAGCATAATCGCTGACAGAAATCCTCCTAGATGATAGAACACAAACGCACCCTTCCGTCCCAGTAGGTTAGAGATGGAGCCGAAGAGTACTAATCCCAATCCTCCTCCGAGCACCATTACCAAGAACATCCCGGTCATCTCCTCTCGCTTGATTTCACTCTTTCCGTTCTTCAGAGCTTCATTGCGA
>JAYYHM010000197.1:0-2748 GCA_036148415.1 Planctomycetota bacterium | reverse complement strand
TGACCCACTTTGAGGCTTCGAGTGGATGATTCAAGTTGTTCAGGCGTGGGGACTCGCTGCATCACCCCTCCAACGTAGCTGGTTACCAACAGAGGAGTGACTGGAGACTCATCCCTGCGACGAAGTTGTTGGAGAACCTGGAGTCGCTCAGCGTAGTCTTCATCTTTTATGGAAGAAGCCTTGAATTCGATGCTTGAAAGCGGCAGGGCGTAGGAGTCAGCGAGCCCAAATGCCATCGCATCGCCGGCTACCAAGTCTGCGTCAGCAGCTTGGGGCAAAATGAAAAGCAGATTCGCTTTTGACTGGGCCAATGCGGCAGCCAGTAATCCTCGTAAGCTTCCCCAGATTCCTGAGATAGAGACGTTTTTGTGGCCGGTGCAGAGCTGTTGGAAATCGAGCGACTGACTCACGATGGTCGCAAGATCAGCTAGCGACTCAATGGCAGGCTTGGGGGTATTCCGGTCGGGCAAGTCAATAAAACCGTCTTGGTGAATCAGGGGGATGGGGAGCTGACGGATGATTTTTACATCAGTTTACTGGACTTGTCATGCTCCTGAACCAGATCAATGTAGCTGTTCTGCAAGCCATCGGTGGTGAAACGGTCCCGAGGTGACCTAGATCCTGATCAGAAATTGTCTCAGGTTACCTGCTCATTGGTCGGTTGCCGACCTCCACGCGCGGTTCTAAACTTCGGGCGGTGGATTCGTGACTACTTGTTCCCTTTAACCCGTAAAGCCAGAGAAAACAGATGAGTTTAGGAGTTGGGATTGTCGGATGTGGAATGATTGCCAATTTTCATGCCAAAGCGATTGCCGATGCAGGCAACGCACATCTGGTAGGGTGTTTTAATCGATCCACAGACAAAGCTAAAGCTTTCGCAAGTGAGCACGGTGGCAAAGTCTATGAGACGCTAGAGGAGATGATTTCCGATCCAGACATCCACGCTTTATCCATTTGCACACCGAGCGGAGCCCATCTCGATCCCGCCGTTGCAGGTGCTCAAGCTGGAAAACATATTCTGATCGAAAAACCCCTCGAAATCACTACGGAACGTTGTGACGCCATTATCAATGCCTGTCGGGACGCAGGGGTTCAGTTGGCTGTCACTTTTCAAAGCCGTTTTCACGAATCCAGCCGATTGATGAAGAGGGCGATCGACGGTGGTAGATTTGGTAAGGTCACGATGGGAGATGCCTACGTGAAGTGGTTTCGAAGTCAGGAGTACTACGACAGCGGAGCCTGGCGGGGAACATGGGCTTTGGATGGAGGCGGAGCACTGATGAATCAAGCGATTCATTCAGTGGATTTACTCTTGTGGCTGATGGGACCTGTCTCTGAGATCAGCGCGATGACAGGAACGATGACTCACGAGCGGATTGAAGTAGAAGATGTGGCTGTGGCAACTCTACGATTCAAATCTGGAGCACTTGGTGTCATCGAAGCGACCACCACGGCTTACCCTGGTGCTCTGAAACGAATTGAGATTAGCGGCAGCCATGGGACAGCTATTCTTGAGGAGGAAGATCTCAAGGCCTGGCAATTTGCAGAGGAAGACTCGGAAGATCAAGAGATTCGTGAAACGATGGAAGGACGGACAAAGACAGGTGGGGGTGCAGGTGATCCAGCTGCGATTGGCCATCATGGGCACACAATGGTGTTTGAAGATTTTGCCGGAGCGATTCTCGATGGCAGATCTCCCAGCGTTGATGGAGCCGAGGGTCGACGTAGCGTCGAGGTGATCCAAGCTATTTATGAGTCAGCGAAAACAGGGAATGTGGTTCGCCTTTAGAACGAATCGATCTTTCAATCTTTCTTCGCAGGAAGAAGAAAGCAGTATGCCTCGCGGTCATTTCGCACGAGAAGGTGGCGTCCCGCAATGCTCGGGATGTTCCAGGTTTTTGCGGTGAGAGCAGGGAGGCGTAGCAACTCGCGGTATTCATTGGGGTCGGCTTCGACGATAACGATCTCACCTGACTCGGCCTGACCAATCAAAATATCATCCACCAACAGGAGTTGGCCTTGTCCGAGCCTATCCCGTCGAGACTGCTTCCAGTTCGATAGACCCTCCGGGATGTTGACCGCTTCCAAATGCCCGTTGTTGATCGCATAGGCGATGGGTCCATCCACGCAGGCGTGTGTGAACTTGGTTTTCAGGACACGCGAAGAGGTCCAAACCGCTTCAGCTGTCCAGCTGTCGCTTTCGTCTCGTGTCACTTCCACCAATGCACTCCCCCCACTGTAGCCTTTACCAATTAGGAACTGGTTCGGGCCGGCAGCAATGACGCTCGCACAGTTTGCTCCACCATTGGACTGTCCAAACCAATCAAAAGACCAAAGTAGCTCACCGCTTTCGATGAGGTGACCTGTGATGGATTTCTCGTTAACTGAAACAATTTGTCGCTGGCCTGCGAGATTCAACACCATCGCCGAAGCATAACTGATTTGATCTTCACCCGCTGTCCACTGAACCTTACCTTCGTCGAGTGATAGAGCGATTAAGCTACGCCCGCTTGAGGCTTTTTCAGCCGGTCCTCCAAAGGGTAGTACACAGAGCCCATCCACGACGAGGGGAGAACCTGATCTCGCCCAAGTGATCGCTGCTTCAGAGGCCTCTTTGGTCCAGTTGGCCAGCTTCAGAAGTTCCACTTGCCAGATGATTTTTCCTGTGAGCCATTCTACGCACCAGACCGTTCCATCCTGACCTTGAGCGTATACCCGGTCTTCATGAATGGTTGGCGTGGACCGCGG
>JAYYHM010000196.1:0-2859 GCA_036148415.1 Planctomycetota bacterium | reverse complement strand
ATTTTTGTATACACCCTTTTTGATTATTGGAATCCATCTTTCGTCGAACATATTACTGGTCGAAAGTTCATAATCCGGATCTGCAACGATCACAAATTGACCCTCGCGCATCGCAACAATCGGCCTTGATTTTTGTAAATGCCAAAACATGGGCTTCTCCCGACGCCCTCGCGAAGCATCACCCAGCAACGCATTCGAAAGATCAACTCCATCCATCTCGGGTCCTTGAGTTGACTCAATCCCAATTAAACCACACAGGGTAGGAAGTAAATCCACAACACCCGCAGGTTCATGGCAGACCTGATCCGGTTGGATTTTACCCGGCCATGAAAAAATACCTGGAACACGCAGTCCCCCCTCCCAATTCATTCCCTTCCGCCCACGCAGACCCCCCGTACGATCCTCTCGGTAGCTACCGTTATCTGAGGCGTAGATGACGATGGTATTACCTGGATCATCGATCTCAGCGAGCCTAGTGAACAAACGACCAATTGCTTGGTCTGTGTTATCGATGGTTCCTGAATAAACTGCTGCAGGATCACGCAGCTCTCCATATTTCCGAGTGATTGTTTGGGGAGCGGCAATCGGTGCATGCGGTTCATGAAACCAAATATTCAGGAAAAAAGGCTGATCCTGATCACCGAGTTGATCCAACCAATTAATCGCCTCATCAACAACTAATTGGCAGGAATATCCTTTCAGCTGTCCAACAGGATCGCCATTTCGGATGAAATTCCGAGGGTTCTCATGACTCGGCTGAGCATTGTTCCAAGTTGCAAACCAGTAGTCAAAACCATGCTCATCAGGCGTGGGCTTCTCTTCTCTCGGCGTTGGAAGTCCCAAGTGCCACTTGCCAATATGGGCAGTGGTGTAACCCTGATCCTTAAGAACTTCCGCAATCGTCCTTTCCCGCAACAGTAAATGAGAGTGCTGGTCTTGATCGGAGATCCAACTGTAAACCCCTGCTCGAATATGGTGTCGCCCCGTCAGCAAAGTGGCTCGCGAAGGTGAACAGACCGCGCAGCCTGAGTAAAAGGTTTCAAACCGAGTACCTCTCTTTGCAAGACCGTCTAAAACAGGCGTTTGAACAGGTCCTTGATAGCAGCCGAGGTCTTGTACACCGAGATCGTCGGCAAGCAGGATAACAACATTGGGTTTGTCCGCAGCCTTAAGGACAGGAGACGTCACTGCGATCACGACCAAGGCTACAGCGATGCTAGTCCGTGACGCTGCCGCACGGGTAAGCTGTGTTGGCATGCGATGCGAAACGTATGTATTCATCCAGCGATCACAACCCTGACTCATGAACCTCAGAAACCGATTCTGACTTGGCTTTGATTCATGCATGATTCAACCCTCTGATGGAATGGAATCCTCAAACTCAAATTACGGTTGGCTCTCAAACGGCTTGATCAGGTGAAGGCAGATAAATCAGCAAACCAAGCGTAAATAGCGAGAACAAAAACGATTAAGCCAATTCCCACGGGCCTCGCATACGGCCAAGGCGTCAAATCCACTGCCCCAACGTCTTCCTGCTCGTAAGCCTCCTGAAGCCTCAAACCCAATGAAGACAATCCCAACTGCAAGACAACGAGTAGTGCGAATACGGCTCCCATGTAATGGAACCCGCTACCAAAGATGGACTCCAGCCATCCTCCCTCACCTCCACTCTGGAAAGTGCCCAAGAGCATCAGGCCAAGGCCCAATAGCAAGGTGAATAAGGCGGAACGACCGTCGGCCCAACGATTGAAAAGACCGACCAAAATCACTGCAGCGAGAGGAATAAAATAGACCCCGTTGAGCCCTTGAAAAAAGCTGAAGACTCCATCTCGCCCGTAGAAAGCAAACGGCGCCGCAATGACCGCAAGGATAGCGACGACCATACTGCATATTTGACCAGATTTCCGAACCTGTTCACTGCTCGCTGTCGGGTTGAGATACATCTTGTAAACATCAAGCGAATAGAGGGTCGCCGCAGAGTTCAGCACAGAATTGAAGGTGCTAAGAATCGACCCAACCACAACCGCTGAGAAAAAACCGAGCAACCAATCCGGTAACACTCTGGCTACCAAAGCACCGTAGGCTCTACTCGTGTTCCAAGCACCCTCATCGCTACGTCCCACTCCTTCTATCATTTCAGCATCTCCTGCTGCGATAACAAGATAGGCCGCAGCAATCCCAGGCAGAACAAGAATGAGTGGAGCAAGTATTTTGAAAAACGCCGCTAACAGCACGCCTTTCTGTCCCTCTGCTAGGTTCTTGGCACCGAAGGTTCTCTGGATGATTTGCTGATTGGTGGTCCAGTAGAAGAAATTCAACAACAGAACCCCAGTGAATAGGGTTGGCCAGTGGGTCGACTCATTGCTTGTCCCCAAAGACTGAAATGCATCAGGATCAGATTCAGCAATTTTTTCGAGCGCTCCTCCTAGCCCCGCGTCGCTCCCCGCAACAAGCTTGAGGGAAAAATAGGTAATCATCAAACCCCCAACAAGAAGTCCCGCACCATTAAAGGTATCGCTAACTGCGATCGCTTTTAGTCCACCAAAAATCGCGTAAGCTCCACCCAGGGTCGCGATGAAGATCAGTAAGATCCATATCATTTGCAACTCAGAAACGCCAAATTGAGTATGTAGCCCCAACATGCCGTTGAGTCCATTCGCTCCAAGAAACAATACGAAAGGCAGGAGAATCAACATGTAAGCGACAATGAAAATCGCAGCAGTCACGGCTCGTAAAGAGCGACCGTAACGAGCTTCCAAGAACTGAGGGATCGTTGCAATTCCTGACTTGAGATAGCGTGGGAGGAAAACCAACGCGAGAATCACCAAAGAAGCTCCGGCTACGACCTCCCAGCACATC
>JAYYHM010000195.1:0-6715 GCA_036148415.1 Planctomycetota bacterium | reverse complement strand
GGACGAGCTACACCTGTGGCGCCTGAATTGGAGCTTGAAAGAGTGCAGTTCGCATTCGCGAATGCAGATGATGTTGTGATTTATCGGCGACAGGGTTTAGATGTGGTTGCTATTGCCGCAACCATGCAGAATAGTCCGAGGTGTATTCTGGTTCAGGAAGCAAGTGCAGTCAAAACATTCAACGACCTCAAGGGTGTAACTCTTCAACGTCAGGTGGGGCGCCCCTTTCTAGATTTCATGCGTAGCCGGGGTGTTCTCGATGGTGTCAAGGAAGTGCCCTATCACGGTAGCGTTGCCTCCTTGGTGGCAGACCCAAATGTTGCGATTCAAGCTTACTCATTTGCTGAACCGCTTCTCGCTGAACAGCAAGGTGTTTCGGTTCGCCGATTAATGGTGAGCGATCTTGGTTGGAATCCCTATGCGAGTGTGCTGATCACCACGGGTAAATTGATCAGAGAACAACCTGAATTGGTTAGAGATTTTGTTCATGCAACTTGTCAAGGATGGATAAGTTATCTAACGGATTCTGCTAACGGAAATTCTGCGATACTGGCCGCTAACGAACACGGCATGACAGCCGAGGCATTGGAGTACGGAGTCCAGGAGATGCGTCCTCTGGTTACGCCCGACAATTTACCACTGGATCAGGTGGGTCGTATGAAGATGGAAAGATGGCAAGAACTCGTCACTCAGATGGATGCGATCTCTCCGGAGGATGCCGGAAAAGTCGTTGCCAGTGACTGCTTCAATGCTTCATTCTTGCCAAAAGCATCAGAATCTGAATCCAATGGGGTGGATTCAGATGTGAGTGAGTAATGCAAGTTGGGTTCCTCTGCTCAACGTATGGCGAAAGGGCGGTCAGCATGGAACTTGAATTCTGAATAAGCAGAGTGCTTAAGCTGCCCGTAACGCCGAATTGGGCCCGATGTGTAAGCCCAAGACTGAAAATTCAAGCTCTTTGAGTTTTGCGACAACGGATTCCATTGACGGTCGCTCATTCGGGTCTGGAGCTACCATTTTTTCCACTAGCGTTGCTACTCTTTCCAGCAGAGTTGAGCTATCACAGCTGGTTACCATTAACCATTGCCAAAGAATTCGACCTAGTGAAAAAGTATCCATTGCCGCAATCGCTGCATGATCACCGGCTAGATATTCGGGTGATGCGAAACTACTGTCCTGCACTTCTTGGCTTGGTATCGAGGTGTGGATTTTTTGGGAGTAGCCCAAATTGATCAACGTAGCGTGCCTCGTGGAGTCCAGAAATATGTGATCCGGGGATACCCTTGCGTGAATCCATCCAGCTCGATGGATTGCCGCCAACGCTTCTGCTATCTGCCGAGTTATCCAAATTGCGACGGGGAGAGTTGTTTCTTCATGAGATCCAAGCAGTTCCTGCATGCTATCTCCCATCAGCCTTGGCATCACAACGTATGGGTTGGATGCCGTTGCAGACGTATCGAGAACGCCAAGCAAATTAGGGTGACTGATGAGTCTGCCGACTTCAGCAATTTGGGAGATCTCTCTTTTTACTGTCCACTGATTATGAGATGTCGTGAATGTTTTGATCGCGTATTCCCATCTAGGGTTGTCGATCGCATCAGCGGGTTGACCCAAAGAAATAACACAGTGATCGCTAGCGTAGATTGAGGATCCGACTCGCCAAATTCCCAAAATGGAGGGCGTAGTGACGTTCCGGCAATTCAGGTGATCGGACTCCGCGAATCGGTGACTGGAGGGTTCGGGTGAAAGGTCGGCGTGAGCTTCCGGCACGGTGCATTCCTTTGCTAGCATACTGTGATGGTTTTTCGCGTTTTGTACCCATCACGGAATGCATCGACCAATTGTCGACCTACTGTCGAGACCTTTGTGTCAGGTCGGCTTTCTTGCTCTATCTTGCCTATTTTTTCACTTAAGGTTCGCGATTCAATCCGCTGTTAATTGAGTAATAGCGGAGGACGACATGGGTGATCCATCATTTTTCCTTCGCGCGATCTAACACAAAAAGCTAGATGAGTTTTATTCGGTTTGAATCCTGTCGTTAGAATAGGGTGAAAGATCAACGTAAAGTTGGGAGCTTTCGACCATCTTGTTTTGGAAATGCTCGCAGATCGATACGCCGTGGTACCGTAAATCCTTTTATCGCAGGCCAGGACTTCTCTTAGTGGATATTTCAAGATTCTCGGATGAAATTCCAGCCATAGAAGTTCGGAATCTGAGGAAGCGATTTGGCAGGCAAATCGCACTCGATGGCGTCCACTTTAGGTTACAACAAGGTGAGCGACTGGGACTTCTAGGCCCCAACGGTGCCGGTAAGACGACCTTAGTAAGATGCTTGGCACGCAGGATCCGAGCTGACGAAGGTGAAATTCAGATACTCGGAGCGCCGCTGGCACCCGGAGGAACTCTGTCGGTGTTAGGTGTTGTTCCACAGGAGCTCGCGATTTACGAAGATCTCACTGCCAAGCAAAACCTCAAGTTTTTTGGCAGGATTCATGGGATGAGTGGGCGTCGTTTGAAGGAAAGGGTCCACTGGGCTTTAGATTGGACGGGTTTATCTGATCGCTCGGGACAGCTGGTTCGTTATTTTTCCGGTGGCATGAAGCGTCGGATCAATCTGGCATGCGGTGTCATGCATGCACCAAAAATTCTCTTGCTTGACGAACCTACCGTTGGTGTTGATCCCCAGAGTCGCGAACGCATCTATACCATGATCGATTCCCTGAGTGCCGAAGGTTGCTCTGTCCTATTGACGACTCATCACATGGAAGAGGCCGAGGGTCAGTGTGAGCGACTGGTCATCATGGACAGAGGGCAAATTGTGGCAGACGGAACCATTGATGTGCTGACGGGTCAGGCAATTGGTTCGTCTCGTTATGTTCGACTTAGGATCCACGTGCAATCAGGCTGTATGCCACGAGACCTTTTGTCCACTCTTGAGCGTTGGGAAATGGAGATGGTCTCTGAATCTGATCTAGAGAAGATAGCAACAATGAGGATGCATGAGGTGGCACAGAATCTACCCAATTTGCTCGAGGAGATTCACCGCAGTGGAGTATTGGTTACCGATGTTGAGGTTCAATCCCCCTCGCTCCATGATGTCTTTTTGGAGTTTACCGGCGCGCAGCTTCGGGATGTCTAATATCAATAAGATTTTTCATGATTTGCCATCTCTGAAGAGGCTCGGATGATCTGGAATATTTTTGCACTTAGCTTTCGGCAGTGGATCAATCGGCCATGGGAAGTTGTGTTGACTTTCTTCTTGCCGATTGTGTTCTTCAGTATCTTTGCTTTGATTTTTGGACGTGGAATACGCAGTCAACCATCCCAGTCTGTTCCCGTATCTTTGATCGATGAGGTGAAGGATCTGCAGAGTCAGGAGTTGATTCAACTTCTCAAGAATGATCCTCAATTACGCTTTGACACGTTGGGTGAAGGAGGGATGAGCGGCGAGCAGGCGAAGAGTCGCATACAGAGGGGTGATCTGACGGCTTGTATAGTGATTCGACCATTCAGTCATTCACTCAATTCTGATCGAGAAAAACTCTTTCCTTGGTCGATAAGGATTCTTGCTGACCAATCGGATCAACTAGCTGTTGGGTATGTGGAATCCACCGTTAGAGCAAGCTTGACGCGGCTTGCCATGTCAAAGCTATCGCCTGAGGAGACCGGTATTTCCTCAACCGGACTTGGTGTTAATCAAGTAGATCCTCCGCAGGCAGCCCAAGGCGTGCATCAAGCAGAGGAAGATGAGGTGCTTCTTGCACCCGCAGCGAAGCTGACGCCAAATCCACCTGATCAAAGGATGAATAGAGTTTCCCAAGAGTTATTATCTGATCTTCCTCAGGTTGAAAATGAGCTAGATCCACTAAAGAATGGATCGGCGGGTAAACCCGTTGTTGAGGAACAAGTCTTGGGCATTCAAGTTCAAGTGCAGAATGTACTAGATGCCGGAAAAGCTAATCCTGTGGTCAGTATGTATGCTGCGGGTATTGCAGTCATGTTTCTTCTCTTTAACGCAACCGCCGGCAGCGGAGTTTTAATTGATGAACGCGCAAATCAAACTTTAGATCGATTGTTGGGTAGCCACCTCTCGATGGATCAATTATTGCTTGGAAAATGGTTTTACATGGCCTTTCTGGGCACCATGCAAGTGACCGTGATGTTTATTTGGGCGAGTCGAGTATTTGGAGTAAATTTGGTGGAGCACTTGGATGGATTTTTTATGATGACAGTCGCAACATCGCTGGCCGCATCAGGGTTCGGTTTGTTTCTAGCAACTTTGTGTCAAAGCCGAGCACAACTCAACGGTATCTCAACGGTGGTGGTCCTCACGATGAGTGCTCTCGGTGGATCGATGGTTCCACGTTATTTGATGAACGAATCGCTTCAGCATGCTGGTCTACTTACCTTCAATGCATGGGCTATTGATGGCTACGACAAAATCTTCTGGCGTGAGTTACCCGTGAACACCCTGGGACCACAGTTGGCCGTTTTGACGCTCAGTGGCGTAATTTTTCTCTCTATCGCGCGACTTTTGGCGATTCGCTGGGAATCGAAATAGAAACTCTCTCAACTAATCGAAAGTTTAGCTACCAAGAAGTGAATCATTGATCAGAAGCTGCAACCTTGAGGCATTTGAGGGAAGTGTTCAAGCTAGGAGTGATAGATGGATCGTTGGTTTTTGATACACTGTTCGCTAAGACGAATGTTTAGACCCTAGACAACGTCTGCTCCTTGATCATCTATTGCCTTTTGTGAATTGACTTTTACCTCGACGATGTGAAGAGAATATTTATGGATGCTTGGCCTATCGGTGTTTTTGCTTCTGTTGACGCAGGACTTGGCGTCGCTTGGGATGTGATTTCTGAATTGAAATTGCCAACGATTCAACTCCATGCGCCCCATGAACAAAAGCGTAATCAATTGGCAGCAGAAACTTTTCGATCTCAACTTGATAAAATGGATGTACAGTGCACCGCAGTCTTCGGTGGATTTGAGGGTGAGAGTTACGCAGACATACCGACTGTAGTGAAAACAGTGGGCTTAGTGCCTGAAGCAACAAGAGCCGGTCGATTAGGTGAAATGTTGGAAATTGCTAATTTTACTAATTGGCTTGGCTGTGATACCGTGGCACTTCACTTGGGTTTTATTCCCCACGACTCTGCTATGGATGGGTACGCAGATGTTGTAAAAGTCACACAGCAATTGTGTGATTATTGTGGAGAACAGGATCAGTATTTACATCTCGAAACGGGGCAAGAAACCGCCGAAGGCTTACTTGATTTTATTGGACAGGTCGGTCGCGAAAATCTTAAGATCAATTTCGACCCTGCTAACATGATTCTCTACGGCACCGGTGAACCCATTGAAGCCCTGAAAAAGGTTGGTCATCATGTTCGCAGTGTGCATTGCAAGGATGGAACATGGAGTGATCAACCCGGGGAAACTTGGGGTGCGGAAGTTCCTTTGGGCCAAGGTGATGTCGGGATGGAGGCTTATCTCAACACGCTTAAGGAAATCGGCTATCAGGGTCCGTTGACAATCGAAAGAGAGATTCCACAGGACCCACAGAGGCAGAGAGCTGAGATAGGGCAAGCGATCGATTTACTCACTGAGCTTCGATCGAGAATCCTCAACTAATTTATCGCCGCGGGAGACGGCGAGCCTTGATTAATCCGTGCTGCCCACGAAAATATGCCGTGCAGCTCAAAAAACCAAACGGCATGCTTAACCGAGTAGCCTCGGGAAAATCGAGTGCTGAGATTGTGACACGCGTATCCGACTATTCTTCCAAAGAAAACCAAGAAGCTTCTTTGTAGGTGCTTGGCTTTGTGATCTCTTTCGGCTTGATCTCTTTCGGCTTGATCGTATTGATAGGCTTGTCAGGCAGTTTTGTTCGATTTGTCATGAGTCGATTTGCCTGCTGCGTTCGCTTAGCCTGACCCGTCTGTAATGGGATGGCTGGAGAAGCAATCGCTTGATTGAAAGGGGTGTCCTGAATTGATTTCGGGGAAGATGGCATCCGTGATGGGGAATGGGTCTCCATTACGGAATGATCACTCGAGGATCGCGTGGAACTTGGTCTGGATGAGGGTGTCGGGAGGGGATTGTACCGTAAGCCACAATCCTGACATGCATCCTCAAGCATCCCTCCACCCGAGGTCCCGGGTAGGGCTAAAAGTTGATCCGCTGAGATCTCCCCTCGATCGATCCACAAGCCTTCTGGGGTGAGTTCCATCGTGCCCATATCAAAATCCAAGTTGCGTCGGATCACTTCATAGCTCACGTAGACTTCGAGTAGTCCGTTTTGTGCGTTCAGTAGTGAGTCAAGGGCTTGAATGGAGTCACGAGCAGCGGTTGGACCCTGCACGCCCCCCTGTAGCTCTCTCAGTTTTCCACTTTCCGTCGTCAAGTCAATTTGGCTTGCTGCGATGGCAACCGCTTTACGGGCCAGCTCAAAACGTAATCGATTAGCTTGCACTTGTCTCACTTCAGATCGAAGTAACTGCCAGATACTATCTTCAAAGGTGTAATATTGTCTCTTGGTTTGTTCGTATTGAATTAACTGTCGACGGTAGCGGTTGCGTTCAAGAAGTCGAGTGATGGGAGCATCCCACTGCAAACCCAGATTCAGTGTTCCGCTTTTTGAAAGTGAGCTGTTAATATCGGTGTTACCCACTCCGCCTCTGACGACCACATCTAGGAAGCTTTCAAG
>JAYYHM010000194.1:0-2939 GCA_036148415.1 Planctomycetota bacterium | reverse complement strand
TATCGACAAAACGATCCACCGGATGCTGACTCAAGTGTGATGAGGTTTGGGGTGGGGAAGGAGCCATGATCGCCCTGAAGCTCCACCATCCCTTCCTTCTTTCCAAGGTGGAGGACCAAGAGGTCGCTTCGGTAAGCTCTTCTGCTGAGGGCGGTTGTTCCCGGGGGTCTTCAGCACCATCCTGAATCCATTGTTCAAAGTCCTTGATCACGGAGTCAGCAAGCTTTGGCCCATCTTGTGGCATTTCCAAGCCCGCTTCCTTGTGTTGAATGATTGCGAGCAATCGACTAGCGGAGGGGTTACCCGGGTCGATTAGATTTCCAGCACGAATCGCTTTGCGATGATCGAGTATCACATCCGACTCTGCCGTACCATGTGAATGATGGCAACTGTAACATTGCTCCGAGAGCACGGGACGGATGCGAGACTCGAAAAAATTGAGTTTAGCGGACTCGATAGGTTTCTGGCTGCTTGGTTTCGGATCAGCTTGCTCGGTTGTCGCGACGGTTTTCACAGATTTTGCATTCTCACTCTGTGTAGTAGTTTGAGTTTTCTGTGAAGTGCTTTGGGTTGCCTTGATTGACTCCGATTCTTTTTTTGTTCCACGCGTATTCTGTGCATCAGGCCTCCTGGGAACCCCCATATCAGAAGCTGAGCAACCAGATGATCGCTGGAATGCCAACAGGCAAATCAGCACGCAACAGACGGACAGAGAGTTCGGAGTCGAACCCGTTCTTCGCAGCCAAGCTTTTAGCGGAAATTGAGGTGAATTTTTATTCACGGCAACTATCTATGTGGGGCAGAGGGAATACTTGGGGAGGGCCGGCATCAAAAACGGGACCACTCAAAATTTTCCTGAATTTGTTACCTAGCTGAGTGCGAGAATTTGACGCCTCGCGGTCCTTATCGTAACGCATTCAGACGAAGGATTTGCGGGACGGCGGTAAAACGACAGTTCGATGGCACTTGGCGATTCCCATCTTGGATGCGGGAGGCCAGGACCCCCCGATCGTTTTTTAGGATCAGGGCTAAGGCATTTACACGATGTTTTCTCTTGGTTGACATTCCCGTCATCCATCGATATGGTTGGGGCCTCGAAAGCTCCGACAAATGCCCGGGCCTCTTAGGTTCGGGCAGTTTTTTTGCATTTATCATGGCATCCGCCTCACTGAACGATCCATTATGAACCCCAAAGACATCCTCAGTTACGTTGATTCTCTGCATCGCGAGAAGAATATTGATAAGGAGCTAGTCTTCATCGCAATTGAATCCGCTTTTCAGACCGCAGCGAAGAGACAGTACGGCGAAGAGGCCGACATTGTTGTCAAGTTGGACCGTGACAGCGGCCGCATCGATGCCGCGCTCAACGGAGAACCCTTGTCCGACCTGATTGGCAGAATTGGGGCGCAGACCGCGAAACAAGTCATCATTCAGAAGGTAAAGGAAGCTGAACGCGACTCGCTGATGGGTGAGTATCGAGATCAGATTGGTGAAATTGTTAGTGGTATTATCGGCCGAGCCGATGGCGGTGTTGCAACTGTCAACTTGGGCAATGTTGAAGCCATCCTGCCTCGCAGCGAACAGATTCCTGGTGAAACCTTGCACGCTAGTGAGCGGGTTCGAGCGGTTGTTTTTGAAGTCCGTGCGACGGGCAACCGGGTGCGAGTTGTTTTGAGTCGAACAAGACCACAGCTGGTTCAGCGATTGTTTGAGCAGGAAATACCGGAGCTGGGTGAGGAAATTATCTCGATTGAGTCGATCAGTCGCGAGCCGGGATACCGCAGCAAGGTGGCAGTAGGCAGCGTGGATTCTCAAGTCGACCCCATTGCGGTTTGCGTCGGATATCGAGGAAGCAGGATCAAGGCGGTTCGCGAGGAACTTGCGGGTGAGCATATTGATGTGGTTCGATATAGCGACGATCCGGAAGTGCTCATACCTAATGCTCTGCAACCCGCAACGGTGGAGCAGGTGCTGCTGTGCGATATGATTGGACGCGCCATCGTATTGGTGCAAGAGGATCAGCTTTCACTCGCGATTGGCCGTCGTGGACAGAATGTTCGACTTGCCAGCAAGCTCTGCGGGTGGGATATCGAGATCATGACCGGCCGAGAGCTTGAAGAGCAGATTGAGAGAGCGGTCACAGCGTTTAGTCAGATTGACGGAATGACAGACGAAATTGCACAGTCGCTCGTGGAACAAGGTTATCTTTCCTACGACGACCTGTCGGTCATCGAGCCCGACCTGTTTATGGAAATGAGTGGTCTCAGCGAGGAACAAGTTGACGGAATTGTCAACGCCGCCGAGCAGATGGCGGAAGAGGCAGAGGAGGCAGCTGCCGAAGAGCGTCGCGTGAGAAAGGAGCGGGAGCAGGTGCAGAAAGAGGAGGCCAGTGAAGCCCCCGCATCGAACGAAGGATCCGAGAACGAAGTCGCCGCTCAGCAGGATGTAGAGGAGGAAAGTGCCCCTCAAGAGTCAGCAAATCAGGAATCTGAAAGCCAAGAGCTCGAAAGTACTGAGGACGAGAAGTCCGATTCCTAGCATTTTTTGTGTTGTTGGTGATGCGGCGTCAAAGGAAACGCCTTGAGTTGGATCGATTTGCCACGAAAGATCCAAGTTTTAGGTCTTTTCGAGGGAAGTTAGCTCGTAACCCCTTGCTTAAATTGCCATCTCTGGGTTTCTTAGGGTACGAGCGGCGTCAAGTCTGTTGATTTTGTTACAGAACGACCCGCAAATCGACCCTAAACGAACTCATCGGAGTCGGTTTTCCGCTATGTTGGTGGAACCCGTGGCTAGAGCTGGCTTTAGCTACCGTTGATTTGTCCCCGACGCATCGTTGCTGTCTTCAGTTTCGTTGCGGCGCTGGAGGAATGACTTTATGTGATCGAGACCAAAATAAGAGACGAACCTGCCCGCGTTGCCGGCATTTTAGACGAAGTGGT
>JAYYHM010000193.1:0-2951 GCA_036148415.1 Planctomycetota bacterium | reverse complement strand
AGGAGAGTGCTGCTGCTGAGCGAAAAGAGGTTGAGGAGGAGATTGCGAAGGCAAAGGGTTGGAGACACGTTGCCGCGATCACTCGATTTTGGTGGATCGATAACCGATCCAGTATCACTAAGCAGTTGAGGGGTAGCGGGATCAGTGCGGCGGTGCACATCTCGTTGCTCTTACTTTTGGCTAGTTTCTTCATCGAACCAGAAGCACAGCAGAAAACGGTTTTCCTGTCGTCGATGTCACCTTCGATGCCGGAAGTTGAAGAGATCGTTCTTGATCCAACGCCACTTGAGATCACCGAACCTGAAGACAGTAAGGAGTCAGAAGAGGAAGCTCCGGTTGAGAGTACCCAGCCACAAGCGTTTGACGCACCAGATTTCATGGGGGCAGTTCGCGGGGACGCCATCAAGCCACCCGCCAATCCCTCCGCGGATTCGGGGAAAGGTGAGGCGAAAAGCCTGAAGCAGTCTAGTTTTTTTGGAAACAAGGTGACTGCGGTCAATTACGTTTATGTGATCGACAACTCCAATAGCATGACTGGTGGGCGGTTTGAAACGGCTCTAAATGAACTCATGATCTCAGTCAGTCAACTCACGCCCCGGCAGCGTTTCTACGTGATTTTCTACAGCGATATGGCCTACCCCATGTTTCACCCTCAGCCTGCGCAGCAACTCCTACCCGCAACTTCAAGAAACAAAGAAATGCTCCGTCGATGGCTGGGTACCGTACAGCTCTGCCTCAAAACAAACGGTAAGGATGCGATTCAAGCCGCTTTTCAGCTTCAGCCCGACGTGATTTTCGTATTGGGTGATGGTGCGTTCACGGATGGCGCGTCGAGGTTGTTTGCAGCTAATCCTCAGACCAGGATCCCGCTGCATACATTGGGGATGGAAGTGAAAACGAAAGATGCGGTGACATTCAGAAAGCTGGCTGAAGCCAATGGTGGTACTTACAAGGATGTTGGAGTGTCTCCACAAGCACGTGCATTTGCAAAGGCGAGTCCCAGGCAACGTAATACATCTCGAGGGCCTATTTGGGGTTTGAGACTTAATCCAAAGTAAAGCACCACTTTGGTCGTGCTACGAGGTGCCCTATGCGAACCGGGGCGAATTCCCTGTCTCTGAGCTCTTTTGGTTTTGATAAGTTTCAATGACACTGAGCGGACAATGTCCTTCCTGCGATACTCAGCACGACCTGAAAGAAGGAGACGTTGGGTATATTTTAGAGTGTGATTGCGGATCGGTGCTGCTTGCATGTCGCGCCTCCTCCTTCGCTGTGGTTCGTTTCAGTTGCCACCGTTGCAAGGCAAAATTGCGTGTGCAAAGTTCTACAATTCACGAACAAGTTCGTTGCGGCTGCGGCGAAGTTCTCCCGATTCCCAAGGTCGTTCTTAAGCGACCGATTCGTGCGATTGAGGCTGGCAGTTCAGGTGGTAGCACGCTACGCCGACTCACTGATCGAGAGAACTCATCGGCCTTACCTTCCGATGCGGTCAAGATGAATGAAATGATCATTGATCAGCAAGCAAAGGGGGAAAGAACGGAGCCTTCTGAGCTGCACGGCGGCGAGCGGCATCCGTTTGCCTTGGAGTCTGACGCGTTGCCGAGCAAACCGGCAGACGTGTCGAGAGGCTCTGGGAAGCGAGTGGCCTGGGGATCATGGCTAAGCACGACGGCAGTGTTTGTCTTGCTGATCTATTCCATGGTTGCGTTCTTCGGGCGTCCGTCGGGGAGGAAGCAGATCGCCTCAGATCGAGATCAGATTCTAGCAGCCGGAGCTGCCGAAAACAATTTTGAATCGTCATCGACTGCTGATGATGCGATCGAAGACCAGCTCCAACAGAGTGGTAATTTCGAGTCGGTCAGAAAACTGACACTGCCTGAGCTGGCTGACAATTCCGAATCATCGCTGGGTAAAGTGGAATATGCTCCGAGTGAAATCAGTGAGAAGGAAGAGAAACCTGCTACTCTCGTTTTGCCTGTACCCATCGCCTATGTCACGCCGAAAGCGACCGCGGCACGCCAGCGCGTAGGAATCCCGTCGGTAAAGCCGCCTGTGGGAAGTCTGAACAGAGCGGTTGACTTGGCGTTTGAGGCTTATCAACGCACGCAAGCTTTGGTTCCTGCTGCGAATGCCAAGAAAGATTCCGAGCAAATTGAGGCGTACAACACTTCCCTTGGGGAAACCTTAGGGCTGATACAACACGTGCATCAGAGAGCAATGGCGGAAGAGGAATCGGAAGTCACTAACACCATGAGATACCTCCTCACGTATCTTTCCTACCGTGCCGGCCATCTACCTGAAGCCATGGTTTATGGTCAGTCGGTGGCGAGGTGGGGCGATGAGGATGATCCTGCCACACTTGAAGCTGGCATGATTGCGCTCGCTGCAGCGCAAGAAGCCTGTGAGACGCAATGGGGCAATTCGGAAGAGCTCGGAGAATTAAAGCTGATGCGAGATCTCGTTTCTCTCATCGCTACACGCTGGCCGGAGGACACGCAGGTAAACGAGATGTGGATGAACCTCGGTTATCTCTATGAGGCATTTAATAGGCCTCGTCAATCGCTATCGTGCTACGAGCAAGTCAGGGGAGATGATGAGTTTCGAGGTAGAGCAGCGATTGCAGCAGGGTTGATCGCTTGGCGAATTTCGCGCAATCCTAACCTCGACACCGATCCCAATGCATCCGCGGACATCGGCGCTAGTCAGTCCTCGTCTGTCGTTGCAAACACCATCGATTGGCAAAAGGAAACACGGCGGCGGTTATCTGAAGGCTTAGAGCTTCTTGAAGGCAGCAATAAGGCAAATAATCCTGCGAAACCCAACCTTTCGAAATCTTCTGTTGAGGCGAGATTGGCACTCGCTCAGGCCGAGTTCCTTGCTGGTAAAGTGTCGGATTCCGCTAGGTGGCTAAGACTTCCAAAATCAAAGCGACTGGAAGATATGCTGACGCT
>JAYYHM010000192.1:0-7586 GCA_036148415.1 Planctomycetota bacterium | reverse complement strand
GAAGGTCGAGACCGTTCCTATCGAAAAACCGACTGGGGAGTTATTTGAATTAGAGGATCAGATCGCACGGATGGTTGATGCTCTCAGAGAAGGCACTCCCCTGCACTGCACGGGAAGAGATGGTCGTTGGTCGGTAGCTATGTGCTTGGCGGCAGAGGCTTCCATCAAATCGGGTAAGCCGGAGCTTATTTCAGTATTGTGAGAAGGCTTTGCTGCTCACTTCAGCCAATCTTGCAGGGTATAAAAGTCTTTTCTGATGGCATCGACGTGCTGCTGCACCAGCCCTGGATCTCGGTGATCGAGGTATTCCTCATGTAGAGAAATAGGTCCAGAAAAAGATGATTCTTTTAGTAATTTAAAAAATTCAGCTGAGACCCTTCCTTCACCGAGCGGAACATTGACGGGTCGTGTTCCGGTCCCCCATTGAAAGTCTTTGATGTAGACCGTTTTAACCCGCGGTGCGATCATTCTCCATGTGGTTGGCCAACTTGTGCCACCTTCAGCTGTTGCATGTCGAATGTCATAAGCAACACCCATGTCGTCGGGGGAGATTCCATCAAGTAACGTTTCTAGATCCCAGATGGCTGCTCCGCAGTAATCTTTACCGGAGTGATTCTGATAAAGGCCTTGAATTCCAAATTCTTGATTCATAGCCGCCAAGTTTGACGCTTGGCTGTGAAATCTGCTCAACTGGCTTTGGATACTTTGATGCTGATTGTAACGAAAGTATTTCATTCGGTATCGTTTAATCCCGAGCATCGCTGCAGTCCGCAGTACGGATTCAGTGAGCGGGTCGTCAGGGTCGTTAATGTCCGACGTCATGACTGTGATTTTTAGGCCTTGCTTGCTCAGTGCATCCGTTAATTCGGGTAGTTGGTCAGGCACTGCTTGAGGTTCAATGTGTCCACCTTTTCGGATGGGGGCCTCAATCCCGTCGAATCCGAGTTCTGCAATGGTTTTTGCCAGTTGGTCGAAATTCAATGAGTTGAATGGCTTGGTGAAAACACAGATTGGATTTTGAATCTTCGACTCGGTGGCGAATATTTTTTTACCAAGGAGTGCTTGCGTCGCGAGTGCGGTTCCCGCGATAAACGTCCTACGATTGCAGGATGAATTGGGAAATCGAATCAACGTTGAGCCCCTAATGAAAGGTAGGAAAACAGATCTCGGATGTCTTGGTCATTGAGTTCTGAAAGCAGATTGTTTGGCATCAGAGATGTGGGTAGGGCCCGTAGGGATTCGATCTGGTCGCGGCTGAGAATATTCATTTGATTTTCAGCATTGCGTAAGGTTACGGTTTTCGAATCCTGTGCAGCGATCATTCCGGTAACGGAACGCCCGTCATCGGTGAGGACCAAATAGGAAAGAAAGCCTTCCCTGATTTCCAAGCTTGGGTCAACAATTGCATTCAGCCAGAAATTGAGACTGCCACGTTCGTAACCATCTAGCGGAGGCCCAACCTTCTTTCCTTCACCGAATAACTGATGGCAATTACCGCATTGCTTGGTGAACAGGGAGTGGCCTTTTTCTGCATCGCCCTGCCCTGAGGTAAGTAGTCTTCTCAGTCGCGTGAATTCTTTCTGTTTATCGGATTTACTATCAATGGTTTTCCCAAAGATTTGATCCACTTGTTTTTGTAGTATTTCAGATGGGTAGCTTCTTAATTGCTGAACTACATCCGGGGGGATATGTTCAGGACGTATGCGCCATGCGTTGAGTTCTCTGATGAGTTGACTGGCCCACTTTGGCCGGCTGGCCAGCGTCCGACACGCAGTGGATCGTAATCCATGCTCTTCGGATATACTGCTTCCGAAAGCTGCGAGTAGAGCGGTTGCAATGGAATCGCTGTCATAGCTTGCCAGCGATTGTAAAGCCACTCTTTGTAACGAGGGTTCATTTGTCCCACGCCCCGTTGCCAAATTTTTCAGTGTTGAAATCGCGGTCGGCGAATGGATTTCGCCCAGGGTTTTGGCAATTTCAATCCTCAGACCTAATTCACTATTCTGATCACTCAGCTGTTGAATCGCTTTCTTAATGGATTCCCTGTTACCCTGTCGCAAGCCAATAATCACGGCAGAGTTACCCGACTGATCTGCATACTCTTTGAGTGAAGCGGAAAGGGCCTCCGGGAGTGGAGGCATCGATCTTCCCTCAAATGCTCTACTCAAGCCAAGTGTTAGTTGTTTGCGATGGTCGGGAGTCAACGCTTTCTTCAAAAGCCATGCACAGTGCTGTAGATCCTCCACGGAAGCAGCGGATGCGTATCGTTGCATCAGTCGACTGGCAACGATCTGAGTGAATATTTTTGATTTCCAAACCGCGTCTTGCTCCAAAAAAGCACGCATTTCGGGCCACCGATCACTGTGGGATTCTATCGCCCACCAAATCAATAACGGCTGATGTGGATCCGTCAAATCTGCGTCATGAGAGAGTAAGCCTTTGATCATCGCCAGGCCTAGTTCAGGATCCATTCGCTTCGCGGTCGATGCAATTTGAGTTCGCACTTGAATATCGCTTTCGTTGCCGGCGATCTGAGCTAACTCGGGAATATTTAGGTGGTGATCGCCTGCCAGTCGAATGACCCAACGGCGAATATGTGGATCTGAATGTTGGAGCCATCGAGCACCATTAGCAGTACACAATTCACCCAGCAAATTGAGGGACCATAACGCTTCGAGGCTGCCTTGATTGATAAGTTTTTCTAGCACCGGGGCTACACTTCGATCCTTGCGCCAACCTAGAACCAAGGAGGCTCTTTGGCGGACCCATTTGTTGGGATGGTTGAACAACTCGATCAACTCGTTGTTTGACTTTTTTTCTAAGTCACCCTCTTTGTAGCGTGCCTCCGTACCTTGAGGGATGATGCGATAAATTCTGCCACTTTCCTTGTGCCAGTCATCGGTCGGGCTGACATGGCTTAGTCGACTGTCGTACCAGTCCGCCATGTAAATCCCGCCGTCAGGACCAACTCCTCCATAGACTGGTCGAAACCAGTGGTCTGTAGAAGTAATCAAATTGTCATTGTCCACTGTCCGGTAGGTTGAGCCATCCGAGATCCGTTGGCTATTCCAGACCACATTGTGCAGGGCGTTAGGTGCAATGATTGTGCCAGCATATTCACTCGGTAATAGGCCACCCTCATAAATGCAGAACGCTTGCGCGAACCGTCTTCCGTCTCCCTCCAGTTTCATAGGTTCAAAGAATCCGAACGCGTTGGGATTGGTCAGTGGACCATGTTTACCCCAATTCTTTGCAGAATAACTTCCTTGAGGGTAATACCATCCGCGAGTGTTACCTCCATTGGTACCGCTGAAAACTCGGCCTTTGGAATCAATTTCTAAGCTGAAGGTATTACCACCACCCTCTGCATAGATTTCAAATTCTCGACGGTTAGGGTGATATCTCCATATACACTGTCCTTGAAAACGCACTCCTTTGTTGATGGCTGAACTGACATCGCCAATGGTCGTGCTTCCATTTGCACCGTAGAGCCATCCATCGGGTCCCCAAAGCAGGCTGTTTGCAACGGAATGGGTATCTTGCAGACCAAAGCCACTGAGATGTACTTCCGGTTCTCCGTCAGGCACGTCATCGCCATTGCTATCGGAATATCGCAGCAAATAAGGTGGATTAAGAACCCAGATTGCCCCGTTACCGGTTTGAACTGAGGTGGCAATATTGAGACCGGTAATCACATCTTTACTGGAATCAAAATAGCCATCACCATCAGTGTCTTCAAAGATTGTGACCTTGTCTTCGCCGGGGGTTCCGAACGGAGGTGGGTCAGGAACTTTGTCGAAGACGGCTCGCAGATGTTGGTCATAGCGTATTACTTTGAGTCCAGCTGGAAATTGATACTGACGGTACTGGACCACCCACATTCGTCCACGGGAATCCCAGCTAATAAAAAGTGGTTGCTCGACGTTGGGTTCCGCGGCCATGAGTTCCAGATCCAGGCCTTCTCGTATCTCAAACTGGTTCAAGGCAGCGGTTGCAGGAGTAGGAGATGATCCATCCGCCATGACGCCACGTCCCCCAAAGGTTCGCATGATCTCTGCCACTTTTTCGTTACCGGCCTTGGAGACATCCGGTGTTGTTTGACCCCAACCCTCAGATAAGCAGGTGAGGCTCAGCACTAGCCATGTCATCCAAAGTTGTAGGTACTGATTGCGATGGAGGTGTCGTAATTCGCCGCTATCGTTTTTTTTAAAGTCCTCGATAGGCATCACATCATCTCTTCTTGGTTGGGTTACGTTGAGGCAGTGCCAGCATGGATGGGAATGGTAAAATGTATCTTGATGCTTTTGGAGAACCACTGACTTAGGATTTTCAACGTGTCGGTTTGCTTTGCATCTGACTGATGATTCGAGTTACGACAAGATGGAGGTGAGCACATTACCGTGGACGTCAGTGAGACGGAAATCTCGTCCGGCGTGTCGGTAGGTTAATTGATGATGGTCAATTCCCATTAGATGCAAGGTGGTGGCCCACATGTCGTAAACTTCACAACGATCTTCAATTGCGTGATACCCTAACTCATCCGTTTTCCCGTACACCGATCCACCTTGAATCCCTGCACCAGCCATCCAAATACTGAAGCCGAAGGGGTTGTGGTCGCGACCGTTGCTGCCTTGAGAGAATGGTGTTCGCCCAAACTCACCTGCCCAGACAATCAGCGTTTCCTCCAGCAATCCTAGCCGCTTGAGATCACCCATCAAAGCGGCAATGGGCTGATCCACCTGCTTCGCCATCTCGCGATGCCCATGTTCCAAGGCGCTGTGTTGGTCCCAGGGGTTGGGAGCGCCGCCTGCGCCGATTCCACGTGTTAGGCAACTGAGTTCAATAAACCGAACACCCTTTTGGATAAGGCGACGAGCCAACAGGCATTGTCTGGCGTAAGCTGCCATTTGTGCATCCTTGGAGTCGACGCCATAGAGATCCCTCGTTTCCTTTGTCTCACCAGAAATATCGCAAACATCCGGTACCGCGGTCTGCATGCGAAAAGCGGTTTCAAGATTGGTAATAGCTGCTTCTACCTGGTCTTGTTCTCCGTTACTGACGGAGAACTCGGTGTCCAGACTGCGAGTGAAATCCAAACGCCTCCGCTGAGCGGATCTTGTGTCGCTGCCGACCAAATTACGGATGGCCTCTCGCTTGTCCGCTTTTAGGATTGAACCCTGATGCTGCGCTGGCAAAAAGCCGTTGCTGTAAAGAGACACTCCACCATGGGGTGGGACGGCAGAACCGCTTTGCAGCACGACATAGCTGGGCAGGTCCTCATTAGCTGAGCCCAGACCATAGCTGCACCAAGCTCCCGCCGTTGGGTAACCCATAATGGGAAAGCCTGAATGCATCAAGAAATTACCCTGAGCATGTTCGTTCACCGTCGAGGTCATTGACCGAATCACTGCCATCTCATCAGCGTACTGACCGATCTTTGGGAATATCTCACTGATCGGTATGCCACTTTGCCCCTGACGGATGAATTTAAAAGGGCTTTTCATGATGTTGCCGTTGTTATTGAACTGCGTACGCTCAACTTCAACGGGCATCGGTTGGCCATGTAGCTCAGCAAGCTTTGGTTTGGGATCAAAAGAATCGACGTGTGAGACACCTCCTGACATGTAGCAAAAGACAACGTGCTTTGCTTTGGCGGTTGGTTGTTTGTCACTCGATTCCGCATAACTGCTAGTGCCCAATGCGCTGGATAACGCCATCGCTCCAAATCCATTGCTGGTGCGTTGAAGGAGCTCCCTTCGTGAAAGGTTGGAAGCGCGACAAGCATCATGATTTATTGGATGAAACATATAAATTTCTCACTGAATATTTCAATCATGAGTGATGGACCGTTATCACTACGCCATACTAAGGCAGAAAGATAAACTCTTTTAATAAGTAAAGTGCTTGGCAGAAATCCTGCATCGCCGCACGATTTGGGTCAGAGGTTGAACGCCCCATGCCAACGAGTTCTGAATTTTTTAAGTTATATTTCTCTTCGAGTTCAACGAGCAGTTTTTGTTCATCGGCAGACATAGCTTCTAGCATTTGCTCTCTGTTGATTCCCTTACCAGCAGCTACAATCGAATCCTGGATCTCATTAGCTGAGAGGGCATAGTCGTAAAGTGCTGCATGGTTGATTCTCGCAGACAGCATTCGGTTGCCGCCTGCCGGTAGATGTCGAACGCCAAAACTGACGATGGTTTTACCTGCTTCAAATACTTTGGTATCACTCTTTCGATAGGGGGCTCCGTAGAGTTCTCCGTTGCGGTAGATAGTGATTGTTCCGTCCTCCGCATACGTGATCGCAATATGAATCCATTGATTTGCTGCTTCCGTTTCTACAATACCTGGAACCGTTTTAGTGCGCTTGTGAAAATTGCTGCCCGCCAGCCATGTTTTCTCTTGGAGCTCAGCAAATACAATCGAATCGAAGGTTACCCCATCCATACTCTGCACGGTGATGACTCCCCCGCCTTTTTGATTGAGGTCATCCAATTGCACCCATGCTTCCATCGTTTTGGCTTGCAGTGTCTGTTGGATGGGAAGCGTGTTGACGTACCCGCCATTCTTGAGCACCAAGCTTCCATCCGAAATTGTGGCATTGCCTACAGGCTTGCCACTTAACGAAAGGATCTGGTCATGCATATTCTTTTCAAAATTCCAGCTCAACATGGGTTCAGGTGCAATTCGATTAACGTTTGAATCCCCTTGCTTGGATTCAATTCGACGTCTTGCACCTTCAAGAAGGGCGTCAATATTGCTTCTTGTCTTCTGTAGTTCATCACGTAGATTCTGACGGACTAATTCTTCCTTTTGATAATCGGAACGCAGAGTATCAAGGTAACGGTTTGCTTGCTCTACTTCTTGTGCGCTCGGGCTCCGGCTGAACAGCCATTGGAACGCGTGGTGGACACGTGATTGTTCCAAGCTTCTGTTCGATGCATTGTCTGTTTGAACAGCTAAGACGCGATCCGCTAACGCGGATGCGGATTGGATAACAAGTGGATCGTTGAGAAGGGTGAGTGACTGTGCGGGAACATTCGTAATGTCTCGACGACCTGTCGAAGAAAAGGGTTCAGGGTAGTCAAACACTCGAAGGAATGGGTTCAGCCTATTCCGGATAACGCGAAGGTAGATACTACGTCGATGTGCTTCATCACCCACAGGTTCACCAAAAAGCTTTGTGTCTAATTGATCCGAGGATGCCAGCAAGCTGTCACGGATGACTTCCGCATCAAGTCTTCTGAGATTTGCGTGAGAAAGCCATTGATTATTTGGATCGGTATCCGTAGCCATCGGCGAAGGAGTTGAGGATTGTTGCCAAGTCTCTGAGGTGACGATTATTCGAATCAGTGATTTGAGGGACCAGCTTTCTTCACGCAATTGATTCGCTAACCAATCAAGGAGTTCGGGATGACTGGGTTCTGTGCCCATCCTTCCAAGATTATCCGGAGTGGAGACGATGCCTCTTCCGAGTAAATGGTGCCAAATTCGATTCGCGATCACACGTCTCGTCAATGGGTTGTCATCCCGAATAAGATCCTTCGCAAGTTGAACTCGAGCATTGACTTCAGGCTTATACTCTG
>JAYYHM010000191.1:0-7701 GCA_036148415.1 Planctomycetota bacterium | reverse complement strand
TCTAGGGTAACGCGTGTTCCGATCGCATCTCTCTCGGAAGATGTACCAATCAATTCAAGTTCTAGGCTCTTGCCCGGGGTGTCGGTTTGGTTTTCGAGCAACGCCGCAGGTTGATCAAGGTGGTTGATGACCAAGTCTGTTTGGTGATCTCGATTGAAATCTAATGCAGCCATGGATCGACCAAGATACTCACCTGACCAATACTTGGACTCATCTTGGACTTCCGTCAGCTCAAAGCGAGTTCCGAAATTCATGAGTAATTGAGGGGGCATCTGAAACCCCTCGTCATATTGGCTCATGTCAAAAATATGTCCATTCGTGACCGCTAGGTCGAGCCAGCCATCGCAGTCAAAGTCAACCGCTTTTGTCCCAAAGCCAACGTATGGAGTACTGGCGGTATCGAGTTGGTAGAGGGTGGCAAAGTCAGTGAATCCCCCTGCTTGGTTCTGGATGTATAGATTTGCGGACTCAGCATTGAAGTTAGTGATGTGAAGATCAATCTTTCCATCGCGATTGTAATCACCCGCAGCAATCCCCATGCAACCGTTGGCGGCTCCGCTGAACCCGTTTGCAAGTCCTAATGCATCCGCGGAATTAAGCAACCGATTTGCGTCTGCTTGAACGCCTTGACTTGGGTTGGTGTAATTACGATGCCTGAGAAAGTGATTGGGTCTCACATCGTTGCCAACGAAAATTTCATTTCCTGGCTGATTGTCAAAATTGGTAATGATGAGCCCCAATGAAGTTCCCGGTCTCGCATCCTCTCTTGGGATACTCTGCATCTCAAATGTGCCATCTCCGCGGTTCCTAAACCACCGATCGGATTCAGCATAGAACTCCAAGGGCGAGGGTTGTACTTCCTTCCCATCCTCACCAATTTGAGGGAGGGCAAATGCATCTTGCATCTCGATGTAAATGGACTCAAACAGATCAGGAAGAGCGTCACCATCTAGGTCGGCAATCCCGAGCGAGGTGGTGAATTGATCTGTGTTTTCACCGAGATCAGCTGTTGCGTTCCTAAACGTGCCGTCTCCGTTGTTGATCAGAATTTGGTTGGCACCGAGGCTTCCCACATACAAATCAATCCAGCCGTCTTGATTGATATCGCCTGCCGAGATTCCTGAGCCATAATGTCGATTTTCGGTATCAGCATAGAGAGTAACGTCACCAAAAAAACCTTGCTGATTGCGCGATAAGAGGTTCGAACGCGTGCACTGATCGGTCGGAGGTTCCCCAGATCCTTGGGCGAAGTAAAGATCCGGCCAGCCATCCTGGTCGTAATCAATAACCGCGATGCCACCACCTATTGACTCATGAATGGGAATGGATTCGATATCGACTCCTTTGTCGGTATACCATTGGAAATCGAGTCCGACATTGGAGGCCACATTGTTTAATGTAGGTGTCGCAATCGGCTCGACCTCGAGGGGATTGGGTGTTGCTTGGCTGGTGTTTTGATTCGCAGTGAGTTGATCGTAGGGAACACCCAGAGAGAAAGATTTGAGCTCCGCTCCAATCATCGCCGCTTGTCGTGACATGGACCTTGCATCGGCTGAAGCGAGTAGCGCATTTCGCTGCTGTGAAATATTTTGAAGTTGTTGGAAAGCGGAAGATGGGAAGATCAAGCCGGCCCAGCTCAGCGACTCAAAGGGCCGCTCAAGTTCCAAGGTTTGCCGCATCAGCTGCTTGCGAACGTCAAGTCGGTCTTGCTTAGCACTTGGTGGTAGAGCCTGAAGGGTATCCGACGTCGCTTCGGTTTGTGCCATCGCAACCCCTCGTCGCCTGTATTGCTCAGCTTGTTCGGCTTGGCCCAGAGCATCAAATACTTTGGCGAGTCGCTGCATGGTTCGTCGATCGGTTGGGTTCCGGTAAATTTCTTCCAGCAGACAGCGAGCAGTGGTTTCATACTGTTGGCGGTCAAAAAAGTAGATTCCCAAAGCCGCCCAGTAATCGCCAAATCTGTCGAGTGCTTCGGGATTGATTTTTGAGTGCCACGCGGGAAATTCGTCAATGGACTGTGTTTCTCCGAGTAGCCTGCCGACAAGCGCTTGACCCGCTGGTGATAGCTCATTGGATTTTTGCCAGCTCTGAAGGGTATTTAACGCAGTCCGGTATTCGCCCTGTGTAAATTGCCATCTGGCGACCCCAAGCCCTTCGGTGAATTGTGTTTCGAGTTGTTCACCCTTCGTTAGAATCGATGGGAAAGCATCGGTTCGTCTCATCAGTGAGTTCAATTCACTCTCCGTCGCTTCACCTGCTCGGCACAGCATTTCAGCCTGCAACGACGCCTGTTCTCGTTTGCCGATCCGATTCAGGAGTTGCCAGGCACGATGTCTCCAAAGCCAATTGGTGGGATTTTCATCGATTGCAACTTCAAGTAGTTCTGCTGCCTCCGCAAACTTTCGCAAGCGGTACATCGATTCCACTTGCACATCGATGGCTTCTCGAATGAGCCGCGAATCCTCAGGGATGCCACTGGCGTATTGGATCGCGAGCTCATCATCGCCTCTTCCGAATTCCGCTTTTGCGGCAATCAACGTTGCTTCATGATTGTTTGGATCTTGAACCAGTGCCTGTGATGCTGCTCTCGCCGCAGCATCCCACAGTCGTCTTGAAAGTTTTTCTCTTGCTACAGCCACATGGTCAATGGAGGTGGAGTTAGACCTGTTTGTGTCCTCGGTCACTTCTATTTTGGAATTGGCCTGTTCGACTGAATCGGTCACTGCCGAAGAGTTACAACCTCCAAGCGTCCAAGACACCAGAGCAAACAATATCAATGACTGTAATCTCATCGGATTCGTACGAGGTCTTACTGGCTTTTGATTTTGAGATGCTCTGTTCACGGGTGACCAATGATTTTTTCGGTTAAATAGGGATGGGATGCCACTCATCGCGTGAATGATTCCCGCTGATTTTCAATCAGTAAAAGTCTCGTGTCCACCTCGGGAAGATCAGAGAACTCTTGCTTCTCACCCGAAGGCCAGTCAACGGTAATCTTGTGGATCTTGTTCTCGCTCCCGAGACCGAAGAATGCAATCGCTTGATTACGAGCAAAAAATCCATCTCCTGCAGTGACCCATTCCGTTAGAACGTGGTCTTGTAAGTGAACTTGAATACGAGTGCCGACACCGTCTCGTTCGCTCGTGGTTCCTTTCACCTCAATTTGGATCCAATGATGAAGAGTTTGCGTCTGATTGATAAGCAAGGCAGAATTCTCTGACTGATGCGTTACCACGAGATCGGCCTTGCCATCATGGTTCCAGTCGAGTCTCGCTAGGCCGCGTCCAACATGCTTGCTAGTCCAATAGCCCGATTTGTCTTTCACCTTGCTAAGTTTGAATCGATCACCAAGGTTGGTGAAAAGTTGCGCCGGCTGTTTGTAATTCTTGCTCGTGGCCAATGAGTTCTCGATGTGTCCGTTGGCGACTACGATATCGAGATACCCATCCAAATCGTAGTCAATGGCCTGGGAACCAAAACCAAGAACATTTTGACTCGGTTCAGATAACTTGAATTGCACATTCACATCACGAAAAAAACCATCCTCGTTTAAGTAGTGGCTGACGCTTTCATTCTGGAAATTAGTAATGTGGAGGTCAATCCAGCCATTGCGATCAAAATCACCAGCAGCGATTCCCATTGATGCTGTCTTGGCTCCACTGAACCCATAGGCGCAACCGCGAAGCATTGCGCTGTCCTTCCATGGTGATGTGTTTCCGGTGTGGGACCACCATTGATTAGCATCCACGTCATTGCCGACGAACACTTCGTTTCCGGGCAGGTGATCGAAGTCGGTGATGACGACACCCAGTCCTGCTTTGGCGTTTGAAGGACTATCACTCAATTCCTGGAAAAGTAACGATCCATCCGGCTGCTGTATCACGACTCGATCAAATGCGGATTGAAAGTCTTTCGGCATCAGCGTTTCAATGACCTCGCCCTGCGGATTGCGGCGAGGTCTCTTAGCCAAGTCAGCATCGTGAAGGTAATTCACCTCAAAGAGATCCGGCAAGTGGTCACCATTCAAATCACCGATGGCAAGAGATGTGCTCATGAGAGTCTTATCATCTCGGTCGTCGATAGGACCCCGGTTGAACGTTCCATCACCATTGTTGATGAGAAGTTGATTGCTCCCGATGTTCGAAACAATCAGATCTGGAAAGCCATCTTGGTTCCAGTCTCCGGCTGTGGCACCGAGGGAGTACTGTAAGATATCGGTTTGGCTGTCGGCTGAAATGTCATGTAGGGCATCATCGGCACCCCGATAGAGCTCATTGCCTTCTGTTGAAATAAAATGGGGTGGATCCGCCGCGCCCTGAGCAAAGTAGAGATCGGGGTTGCCATCGCAGTCGAAATCCAAAACAGCGACCGCGCCTCCTACGGATTGGTAGACTGAGAAGCCGCGCTCTTGGGGCTCTCGAGCGATCCGATATGCGTGTTGGAGACCCACTTGTTCAGCCACATTTTCAAACTCAGGATACGCGTCTGTCCTTGACCGTGCTCGGCTAGGCTCTTGCTCATTTAACGTGATTTTCGCTTGCAATAATTCCACATCCGGCAAAGGGAATGCATCCATTTCGATTCCGCAAATACGGGAACGCAAATCCGGGAAGCTAGAGTCTGACTTGAGAACGGCTGTCAATTGAGATTGCAAAGCTTGCATTTCGCTTGGTTTTGCGTTGCTGCGGAATCCAGCAAGCAAACGCCATAATGCTGCTTCGGCGTTCCTGTCGATGGATTCAAGCTGATTTGCGAGACGAAGCATTGATTCGGTATCGGGTTGAGTGGCGTCAGCAATACGATTATTTTCTTGAGCGATTGCTTTCAAGGTTTGAAATCGTTTTTCAATGTCTGCAGCGTCCTCGGTTTTTTCAAGAGATTCGAGCACTGATCTTAAGCGACTAATGGATCGGAAATCCGTTGAATCCATAGCGATGGCTTCCAGCAATGCGCGACCTGCTTCGGGCAGCCGGTTCTCCTGAATCAAAAGCAAACCCAGAGCTGCCCATTGATCTGCGTATTTTTGGGAATCTTGATTCGATCGTTGAATCCATAGTTGAATTCCTTCTGCGTCTTGAGCTTCGGCAGAGGCTCGACCAAGTAAAGCGATGGTTGCCACTTCCGTGTTTCCGCTTAGAACACTTGCTTTGAGTTTTTGGACTGCAGCGGTGTAGGCTTGCGACGAGAAATCTTTCCTGGCCTCAGCAAGTTCACCGATTGGCCAATAAGGTCTCACCCCGTCTTTGCTCGATCCCAGCGGTGAAATGTTCGAATCTTTGGGATCGTACATCGCATCGCTTAGGTGGATCAGAGCGTGGAGTTCATCCTGTAAAACATTGCCAAGGCGGCAGAGTGTTTGGATATGACTCGCAGCTTCTTGTCTGCGTCCCTGCCGATTATAGAGGTAGGCTAGTTTTCGATGAGCTTCCGCTGCGGCGGGAACAGCCTCGGTAATTTGCAGGTACTTTTTCTCTGCGTCATCAAAGCGCTCTAATTCAAAGCACCAGTCTGCGGATTGACCCAAAGCGGGGAGTCCAGCTTCTGGATGATCAGCTGGAATCGCTTCCATGTACTCGATCGCACTCGACAGATTTCCTGATGATGCGACTACGCTTGCGAGACGGAAGATCACTTCCACGTCATTTGGGTCCGAAACCAGAGCGGTTTTAAGAAGGGCTTCAGCAGATTTAAAATTCCCCCCATCTGCTTCATCCTCAGCGCTTTCGATCAAGTTTTCCCGAGTGAGTGGTTTCTTTTCCTCAGCTTCCTCGCCGTTCGAACCTGCAAGGTTTTCCGATTCAGCGAAATCAATCTTTTGATCCGATGCAGCGTTGCTGGAATAAGTGATTGAATCACTCGTCGCGGTTTCTTGCTGACTTTGTTCCTTGCATCCCGATAATACGATGAGAATCGTCGATAGCACTATTTGGAACGATGAGACGCCGTGATTCACTGACAGTCCCCAAGTTGTGATGAAAAGAATGAAATGATCGAGTCTTGCATAGATCAGATGGATGGCAGGTGAAAAATCTCGTTCTGATTTTCTATCACCAAGATCCTTTGGTCTACTGTGGTGCTTGAAATAAGTTGGCTTTTACCCGTGGGCCAATCGATCTGGATGTTTTGGACCTCATTGGCTGCACCTAAGCCGAAGCAGGCGAGATTGTGGTTGCGGCACAGGTAACCATCGCCCGCAGTGATCCATTGATAGAGTTCCTGTTCGGCAAAGCGAACTGTGATTTTAGCACCGACGGCGTCACGTTCCGATTGAACGCCAACAAGCTGGATCTGCAGCCAGTGGTTGTTTGACTCGGTTGCACCGTGAAGTAACGCGGACGGTTCATTGATATGGGTGATGACTAGGTCCTCACGGCCGTCATTATCAAAGTCCATTTTCGCTAAAGCTCGTCCTAGATGTGTTTCTTTCGCATAGGTTGAGGCATTCGTCCATGAGACTTCCTTGAATTGTTTGTTCTGATTTTTAAAAAGCTGGAATCTTTGTTTAAAGTCACCTGACATTTTTTGATAGTTGTCGATGTGACCATTGGTCACGGCTAGATCCAAGAATCCATCAAGATTGAAGTCGATACTCTGACTGCCAAAACCGAGGACTCCGTAGCTTGGCACTCCAAGGCGATATTGAGCAATCCGGTCTTGAAAAAAACCGTCTTGAGAAAGGTAGAGGCAGGCGTTTTCGTTCTGGAAATTCGCCACGTGAAGATCCAGTGATCCAGATCTATCAAAATCGCCGCTTGCGATTCCCATACTAGCCGTGCCACCGCCATCAAATGAGAAAGCAGCACCGCTAGGCATTGCGATGTCTCGCCATTGAATCTCACTCGCCTTATTGTCTACAGTCGACCAGAGTTGATTGGGTGATTTGTCGTTCCCAACAAAAATCTCATTCAAACCGTCTCCATTGAAATCTGCAACCACAAGCCCAAGGCCACGATAATTGGATTCGAGTCTTGTTTGCAGCTTGGAAAACAAGATCTGTCCTGTTCCATCATTCAAACCAATCCGGTCAGCTGCAGGTTGGAAATCAGCAGGCCCAACTGCTTCGATTACCTCACCATTGTCAGCGCGTTCAGGACGCAAGTCGAGAGTTCTATCGTCGATATAATTGGTTTCGAAGAGATCAGGGATGTTATAACCGTTTAGATCAGCGATGGCCAATGAGGCTGGCATCACCTGTTTACTCTCCGACCCCGGGATAGATCTCGAGCTGAAAGTACCATCACCGTTGTTGATCATCAGAAGACTGGGCCCAATATTGCTTGTGATCAGATCGGGTAACCCGTCTTGGTTCCAATCTCCGGTGGAGCATCCAATCGTGTAATGGGAGTCCCCTACCTCTGCTTTTGCCGTCACTTCGGAGAAATTGCGGTCACTATTTCTAAAAAGGGAATTTGGTAACTTGCTTTCGAAATCCGGAGCGTCCGCTGCACCTTGTGCAAAGTAAATATCTTGCATCCCATCGAGGTCATAATCGATGATCGCGACACCGCCTCCCGCTTGATGGTACATCGCGAATCCTGATTCAAGTTCAGAAGTACTCAATAGAAATTGATGATGCAGTCCTTTTTCCGATGCAACATTTTTGAAGATAGCAACAGCCTCCGAGATTCCACCTCCAGTCGGATAGGTCTTTTCCGCTCCGTTGATCGCTGTTCGTAAAGTCTTCAGGTCGGGTAGGGGATA
>JAYYHM010000190.1:0-5487 GCA_036148415.1 Planctomycetota bacterium | reverse complement strand
GTAAATCGTGAACGTGTACCGGGTTCTCAGCAACATTGACGCTATAGTCATCGGTTTCACCATAGGAGAATCCGCCTTTAACTCCACCTCCGGCAAGCCAGTAGGTAAAGCAATTCGGGTGATGATCTCGACCGTAGTTCTCTTTTGCCAGTTTCCCTTGGCAGTAAACGGTTCGGCCAAACTCGCCGCCCCATACGATCAGCGTCTCATCGAGCATGCCGCGTATTTTCAAATCCTTGATGAGGGCTGCCGTCGCTTGGTCTGTATCGCTGCACTGGGCTTTGACACTCTTGGGTGCATTGTTATGTGAGTCCCACCCACGATGATAGAGTTGGATAAAGCGAACCCCGCGTTCGGCCAAGCGTCTGGCAAGTAAGCAGTTGTAGGCGTATTTGCCGACTTGGGTACATTGGGGGCCGTACATTTCGAGAGTCGCTTCGGATTCGCTGCTAACATCAATGAGTTCAGGGACACTCATCTGCATCTTAAAAGCGAGTTCGTACTGAGCGATGCGGGTCGCGATCGCTGGATCCTTAAAACGATTCGCCTGTTGCTGATTCAATTGCTCCAGTGAATTGAGTGTTCTACGTCTCTGTTCCCTGGACATTCCGGAAGGATTGTATAAATCCAGAATCGGATCTCCTTGTCCTCTGAATTTCACTCCCTGGAAGCGGCCTGGCAGAAAACCAGCTCCCCACAGCCGATCATATAACGGCTGACCCTGTTTTGCCGTTCCATTGGAAGTTAATGCGACGAAAGAGGGCAGGTTTTCGTTTTCGCTGCCTAGACCATAGCTCACCCAAGCACCCATGCTGGGGCGACCCGCTATGACGGATCCTGTCTGAAAAAGAGTAGCGGCTGGGTCATGATTGATGGCCTCGGTGTACATACTTTTCACGACGCACATTTCGTCAGCGACACCGGATAAGTGACGAAGGGGCTCGCTCATCCAGATACCACCCTCCCCGTGCTGACTGAACTTCAGCGAAGTGGGGGCAACGGGGAACGACTTCTGACCCGAGGTCATGGTCGTTTTCCGCTCATCAGGATAGACCGAAGTCGGTACCTCTTCACCAAAGCGTTTAGAAAGCTCTGGCTTATAATCGAAAAGGTCCATCTGCGCAGGGCCCCCCGATTGAAAAAGATAGATCACCCTTTTTACTTTCGGTGGGAAATGGGGTACGCCTTTCATCCCACCCACCGATGTCCTTGAATCGGGGGCCTTCTTTGCATCACTTGCTTGTAGCTCACCGAGAGCGATCGAACCGAGTCCCAATGTGCTACCCTGCAGGAATGCTCGTCGTGTCTGTGACGTAATGAGTTGTTCGCGGATGTTCATATTCACCAAAGGTTGAATGACGCCGTGTCTTCAGGTATTAATTTTGTGTCATCGATTCATCGAGGTTCAGCAGCGTATTCGCCACTAAGGTCATCGCCGCCAGTAAATTCGTCTGGTTCGCTTTCGCATGTTTTTTCTCGCCGATGTCTAGCAATTGCTTGGCGCTCTCAGGATTGGCGGCAAAGTCTGCGAGATAGGCGATCAGATCATTCATCAGTAGATGAGTTTCTGCATCCGTGGGTTGTCTACTAGTCACCGCGCGGAACGCCCAGCGAATTCGCAAACGAATTTTTTTACTCACTTGGTTCATGTCGATCGGCTTTGGATGGCCGTCGAATTGACTTGTCCATTCGTTCGGCAACGGATCTAGGATTCGCTCTGCTAAAAATCTTGCCGACTCGATGAACGCGACGTTATTCATGAGTGTTAACGCCTGCAACGGCGTTGTGGTTTCGTCGCCTCTCACAATACATGTTTCTCTTGCCGCAGCATTAAAAGCCGTCATGGTTGGCGGTGGTACAGTTCTTCGCCAATACGTGTACATGCTCCGTCGGTATAGCTTCTCTCCGTGATCCTGCGTGTATTTTGCATTGGAGATACTTTTCCAAATCCCGGGAGGCATGTAAGGCTTCACGGAGGGGCCGCCGATCTGTTGGTGGAGTAAGCCACTGGTGAACAACGCAGCGTCACGAATCGCGAAGGGAGAAAGTCTTCTTCGGGGACCACGAGCGAGGAATCGATTCTCTGGATCTAGCTCCAAAAGTTTTTCGCTAACCCTCGAAGACTGCTGATAGGTTGAGCTCGAGACGATAAGTTTGTGCATGGCTTTGACATCCCAGCCTGAACGCACAAATTCTGTCGCTAGCCAGTCAAGAAGATCTGGGTTGTCGGGATGTTCTCCCTGAATTCCAAAGTTTTCACTCGTTTTAACGATCCCCTTTCCAAAGAAGTGCTGCCAGTAACGATTCACGGTGACTCTTGAAGTGAGTGGATGATTGGGATCCACAAGCCACTTGGCTAAACCGAGTCGATTGCGAGGCCAATCTTTGTCCCATGCACCAAGAAGCTCAGGTGTCGCAGGGCCAAGGAGCTGACTTTTGTCTGGCTGGTCGTATTGGCCGCGGATCAATCGATAGGTCTCACGAGGCTCTGCTAATTCATGGAGTACCATCACCGTTTCGGGAGATCCGGGTTGAGGTCTCGGGACGGAGGTTTGTACCACTTTGATTTCAACGGGATCGGGTTCCACAAACTTCGACTCTTCCTCGCTGAGTTCAGGCCATGACTTCGGTACGTTGATAAATGGAGGACTGTTTCCGTTATTTGGACCAAGTCCAGCCTCCGCGATGTTGTTGAAGAAAGCGTAAAGGCTGTAAAAGTCGCGTTGAGAGATAGGGTCATATTTGTGATCGTGACAGCGGGAGCAATTCAGGGTTAAGCCAAGAAATAATGTGCCCATGGTTTCAACGCGGTCCGCAACATATTCAACAATCCACTCATCGGGTATTGAGCCACCTTCGGAATTGATTCGATGATTTCGGTTGAATCCCGTGGCAACCTGGCTGTAAAAGCTCCGGTCGGGTATCAGATCTCCTGCCATTTGATGAAGGATGAATTGATCGAATGGCATGTTGGAATTCAGTGCTCGGATCAACCAATCCCTCCAGACCCACATGTATCGAAGTCGATCGTTCTGATAGCCGTCGGTATCGGCATACCGTGAAGCCTCAAGCCAATCCAGTGCCATGTGTTCACCGTAAAGCTCCGATGCGAGTAGGCGATCGACTACGGTCTCGAACGCATCATCGCTAGCGTCCGCCAAGAAAGCATCAAGTTCTTCGTTGGTCGGTGGCAGACCCGTGAGGTCAAAAGTAACGCGTCTCAGTAGTGTTGCCTTATCCGCTTGCGGTGACGGCTGTAGTCCTTCATCCTCAAGTTGACGTAGGACAAAGGAATCAATTGCATTGAAAGTCCGGTTGTCTCCTTTTACCGCCGGGACACTAGGTTGCTCCGGAGGGATAAAAGCCCAATGCCGATCATTCTTGGGCCAGTAACCTCCCGCATTTAACCATTCAGTCAGCAATGCTCGTTGTTTTGCTTCAAGGGGGCGGTTTGCTTCGGGCGGAGGCATCTGCTCGTCCGGATCCTGGGAAAGGATTCTTTTCATCATCTCCCCCGAGGTAAGGACTCTCGATTCCATGACGGATGCTCGCTGATCCAATCGAAGATCCGTCGATCTCGCCTCGGGATCGGGCCCGTGGCAGGTGTAGCAGGTATCCGAGAGGATCGGTCGGATGTCCCGAGCAAAGTCAATTTCGGTGGTTCCTTGTTTCCTATCAATTAGCGTTTCATTCTTCCCTTGAACGCTTTCAGTCGATCCTTGGCCAACCTGTTCTCCCTGCCCGTGAGCACTCGACCCGTGCAGGAACCCGGCGAGTAGAACGATGATCGGCAGTATTCGAAGGTTGCGTATCATCGAGAGAGTAGTCAGTTCAAGGATGAAAGCGTTCAGCGGAGAGGTGGGTGGTGTCATAGGAAGTTAGATGAAGCATCTCAATTAGGATCGATAAATGCTGGGCTGGGGCAAAGCGACGCAGTTTACCGCGCGAGTACTCCAATGGAGTACCGCTGAGCTCTCATGGTATTCACCTTGAGTTCATTTTTTTCAATTTTAGAAAGTTTTCGGGAAATACGTCTCTGGCGGGGTCGGTGGACACTCAATGAAATGGCTTGAGTTTTCTGATTAGGTAAAAACGCCACCTCTTGGTGTAGCCGGTAAAATCGTTACAGGTCTCCTGACGATACCTTGGATTAACGAAATTGCTTCTTGTTGATACCAAAACAATGCTGCTTCTTAACAAGATAGTGTGGTTTTTGATCGGACCGTGTCCACGATGATGGATCATTGTGGGTAATTCATGATGCGGAAGTAGACCTACAACGAGACTGACTGCTGTGCGTTACACAACTGCCTGAATCGGTTAAAGACTCAGGCTTGCTCGAAGACTCCGCGGTCTAGCCGGTGTTACAGTATTCATTCCGGCAGTTTAAAGGATTAAAACGCCGTGGAATCGGATTCGAATTTGAATGAAGTGCGCACGACATGGGCTTTAGCTCCCATGTTAGCGGTGGCTTGCGCGTGCTGTTTATTGCTCGGCTGTAATCAAGCCCAGTACCGTCTACAGGCCGACGAAGAAGTCTATCAAGTAATCGCCGAACGCAATGCAGATCCTCGCTGGTCGATTGATGATGCCAGTATCGAACCGAATCGCCTAAGCCGTTTTTATGATGATCAGGACCCTGATCATTCTCCGATGCCCATCGATGATCCCGCCTCTCAGCAGTACATGAGGGAGGTCAACGGGATCAAGGCCTGGGAGGGTTGGACAGAGAAAGGCAACCGAACCTATTTAGAAAACCCCAACTGGCGAAAGGGGCTGAGTGAATACACAGAGGTCTCTGACGACGGAACGGTTGAGTTGACAATCGATTCGGCTTTGCGTCTCGCTTATATGCATTCTTCTCTTCATCAGACCAATCTTGAAAACCTTTATCTCTCATCACTGGATGTCACCGCGCAGCGTTTTCGCTTGGATACCCAGTTTTTTGGAGGGAGTGGGACGAGCTATGTGCATCGTGGTGATATCAGCCCGGTTGCGATTGCCTATTCGGCTCCACTGGGTAGCTATGTCGTTAATGGCCCGTTTGAAAGGCCCGAATCCAATCGACTGGCGATCCCGACTGACGTGCAGGCTAGGAGAAGGCTGGCCACCGCTGGGGAGGTTTTAATCGGGTTTGCTAATTCTTTCACTTGGGACTTCTCGGGGTCCGACGCGAGTCTTGGGAGTTCGCTCGCTAACTTTTCTTTTATTCAGCCACTTTTAAGGGGCGCTGGAAAGAAAATTGCGCTGGAGCAGCTGACCCAAAGCGAGAGAAGGCTTTTGGCAAACCTGCGAGCCTACGCGCAGTTTAGGCAAGGATTCTTCACTCAGGTTGCGATTGGTGAACTTGGCGTGAACGGACCCCAGCGTTTTGGCTCCTCCACTCAGTTGCAATCCTTCTCTGGATTTGGCGGTCTTGGCGGCTACTTGGGCTTGCTTCAACAGGCGCAGCAGATCAAAAACTCGGAAGCTAACCTGCGTTTGCAG
>JAYYHM010000189.1:0-4661 GCA_036148415.1 Planctomycetota bacterium | reverse complement strand
AGCGGCGCCGGTGGTTTTGAAGCAGATGCCGCTAATAAAGAAGAAGCATGGACGGGTTTCTTCGATGAACGGGAGTTGCTGATCAATCGATGGGAGCAGCTCGGGAAAAAAGTTTTTGTCATGACCGGTGACCTGCACAATAGTTTTGCTGTAAAGATCACCGATGACGTTTGGGAGTTTTGCTGCGGCCCACATAACAGTGTCAATCATGTGCCCGTGAATGATGAGAGCGATCGACCTGCCACCGGTAAATTCACTTTTGGGCCAAGAGAGTGTGACATCCGATGGAGCAGTTATATCCTTCCAGATCTCCCGCGGCTGGAGCGACTTTATCCCCACTTCTGTGTTGTTCAGGTCAATAACGTATTCAATATGCCCCAGCAGCTCGGTGGGAAAAGATTGGTTGCCTATCCGCATCCACAAGTTGTTTTTCAGTACTACGATGGGAAGACAGGCGAATTAGCCTATGCCGAGGCAATTTCTCTTGATCGGTAATCCATCTACGAGAGCATCCGTCTCACGCAGCCCTCCATCACGCCTCACTTGGGATCTTCTTCACCGAGTGAGTATTGACGCGATTAAATGGAGCTATACACGGAAAATGCGATACGCGTTGCTTAGTCGCTTCGCTTCTCGTCGCCTTGGCTTATTTGGGTGTATCGGCGATGTCCGGTGGATGGGGGAACCTCTTGGGTTTTTCAGTGGTTCTTAGCTTTCCACTTGCTTGCATTTGGTTTCCGGATGAGTTGGGTGAGCTAGCAACGTTAAGGATGCTTTCAGCATCCTCGAGCCCCAGTTGGTTAGTCGCGGTGGGTGGGTGGATTCTGTTGATTGGACCGCTCTGGTTTGCATTCTCGGGTTAACAGGTAAATCCCAAAGGGGTGAGCTCACTTCTGGGCCATGCGCATGGAGTTTGGTCAGTTGTTTTTTTGCCAGATCTTTTCCCGAGGCATTTAGAATGCTAGCGAAAAATTCTTAAGTACTCGGGTGTTTGCTATTCACCTTTTTTTATGATTTTTGTTAAAAAAAGAAAGCCAGAACAATTGGCGATACTTTGCGCAAAGGAATGCGACTTATGAAATCGTTTGGATTAAGACTCGGGATGGGCGCGATCACAGTCGTGCTCGCAGCTTACATTGCGATTGTTTCGCGAAATGGCGACACCGAGAACGTCTCAGAATGGACTGCGGAATCGACTACCGATCAATCACCGGCGAGCCCTTTAGGGACTGAAATGGACGCCGATTCCCTGGATAGCGGATGGCTCCAGCCGCCCAAGGTGGACCTTGCAGAAGGCTCCAGCCTCTTCCCTTCGAATCCTGAACAGCCAGACGCGAGAAGCTTGGTTCCAGATAACGCTCTGATACCTTCTGCGCCGCAGAGTTCGGTCTCCCAAGGTCAGGTGCGGCTGGTTCAGCATGATGAGCAAACCGAAGACGGCGGCGTCTCTACAGCTTTCACTTCCGATGCAGCTGCGGCCTTAACGGAACAGAAGAATAGCTCAAGCCGTTTGAGTGAAGTCAGTGAATCTCAGGGTGATGCTCCCGATTCCGATTGGCTACTACCGGATTCGACTGTTGAATCGCCAGCGGTAGCGAGCGATTCGCCTTCCGTGCCTAAAGTGGAAGGCAGTGGCTTCCAGTTGCCATCGGCAACGGGTGATACCGAAACATCGGTCCCTAATGAATCGGGAGGCACCATACTTGCGGTTCCCAGTATTCCTGCTGGTCCTAATACTGCAGCTAATGAGAGTAACGCTTTGCGAGAAATGGATCCTAGTTTGTCGGGAGCATTCGCAGAGGATGTTGCGAACGGCTCGATCGGGGTCTCGAACGAACTAGACTTCGTTGGCGACCCGGTCCCTAATCCAGTAGTTACCTCCCCTGAAATCGCCGGCGATATGCCGAGTGTGGAAGAGAATCATTTACGTGAGGGTTTTGGAAGCGCGAACGCACTTCGAGCAGAAGGAGATCCGGCGGATCTTGAGTTCACTTTTTCGGATGAATCTTCAGATGAACCCATGATTTCGGCATCCTCGGCCGATGCGAGCACCGCCCTCACAGCGGAAGAGAGTTCGGGAATCGGCAGTGGCTTGGCAGGAGCAACTCTCGGTGATCCATCAGTTGATCCCAGTCCTGTTCAACCCGGGACCATGCGACTACCCAATGTGCAGGATTTGAATGAAGTGGTGGGTAATGGTCTTCGTTCACCTGATCTCGATGTCTCCAGCTCTGTGGTGGGAACGGGGAGTGATTTGGTTCCGAGTCCCGAAATTTCATCAACAGGGATCACCTCGGCGAGTTCCATGGGGTCCAGCCCCGTTGGTACTTTGCCATCGGTTGGATTGACAGAGCTGGCAGCCTCATCTGGGTCGGCTACCGCTTCCGATTCCAGTCTTTCGAGCCCCATCGGCGCTGGTCTAGGAGCAGATTCGAGTAGCTTGACCTTGGAGCCAGCCGCGCAAGCTCCAAGCTTCGCCGAGGCCGTCAGCCCTGCTGTTACAGGAGGTGTCACCTCAAATGTGCTGGGCAATTCGCTCGGTTCTGGCCCGGTCGCCACCATGGATTCACCAGGAGCTAGGCGTCTTGAGGGAGCTCAGACACCGAGTGTTGTGATCCAAAAAAGGGCTCCGTCTGAGGTTCGCGTCGGTAAAGCCGCTTCGTTCGTTGTGAATGTTCGAAATGTTGGTCAAGCGGATGCATTGAATGTGCAGGTTTTCGATCAGGTTCCTGCGGGAATGCGCTTTGTGGAAGCTTCTCCTTCAGCGAAACAACTTGGAGAGCAGTTACTGTGGGAGCTTGGATCGATGGCGGCAGGTGAAGAACGCACCATTACCATGCAGCTTGTTCCTGAACAGGAGGGTGAACTCGGAAGCGTTGCGAGAGTGAGCTTTGAAGCGGCCGCGTCGGTGAGGACTTTAAGCACCAAACCGGAGCTGAAGATCGTTCAGCGTGTGCCGGAGCAGGGAGTGTTAATCGGTCAGCAATTGGAAATTGAAATTGAAGTGTCCAATCCTGGAACGGGGTCAGCAAATGGAGTGGTGCTGCAAGAAGATGTTCCCGAGGGTTTGGAGCATCCCCGAGGCAGACAACTTGATAATGCGATGGGTGATTTAGCTCCTGGTGAGGTGCGTCGACAAGTTTTACGACTGAGAGCAGTCGCCCCCGGGATAGTCGAGAATACGATCAGGCTTGTCTCTGACGACGGGCTTGAAGCTGAGCATACTGTGGCTGTCCAGGTGATCTCGCCAGATTTGCGAGTTCAGCTTAACGGTCCTTCGCGTCGTTTCTTGGAACGGCCAGCAACCTATCAGTTACTTGTTGCTAATAAAGGCACTGCGGATGCAACCAACTTAGAGATAGCAGTTCATCTTGATCGAGGATTTACGTTTGTAAGCACCGAAAACGAGGGATATTACGATCCAAACCGCCACGCAGTATTTTGGTCTCTCGCTTCACTGCCAGCTGGCGCCCAAGGGATGGTGCCCCTGACGCTTTTGCCAGTCGAGATCGGCGAGCAGGCGATCCGAATTGAAGCTGACGGGGACTTGGGTATTCGTTTCCAGGGCGAACGCACGATGAGCGTCGAAGGTTTCGCCGAGCTGAGCTTTGCAGTGAGTAACTCCGGTGGACCCATCGAGGTGGGGGCCGAAACCGAGTACGAGGTGACGGTAACCAATACAGGTTCGATGCCGGATAAAAATGTTCAGATTCAGCTTCAGCTTCCTGCAGGATTGGAATTGCTCAGCGCCAGTAGTGACGCAGGAACAGATGGGCAGGGGTTAGTCGCATTCCAGCCGATTACGCAGCTACAACCTAATCAAACGGTCAACCAGACGATCCGCGTGAGGGGATTATCAGCTGGAGTACATCTGGTTCGTGCAGTTGTGGTCAGCGAGCAGAGTGCGGTCCCCGTTTCCAAAGAAGAAAGCACTCGGGTCTACGCCGATCAGTAAATCGAGCACTTATTTGACCCTTCTCATGTAGGTCAGAAATGCTTTTTCCAGATTGACTAGCGAGTCACCCATGATTCGTTCGAACATCTCGATTCGCTCCGGTCTCGTTCTCTCAGCTAAGGGTCTTCCAAGGCTAAGCTCTCGAAGATAGTTGACGTATTCTTTTCTTCGGGTCCGAATCAAGAAGTAGGTTAGAGCCCAGCTTTCTGCATAGGCGCTCGTCGCTGTTGATCCATTTCGAAATCGCTGGTCATCGGCCAGCAGTGTCGCTAGAGATTCTTGCGGACGGTTTCGTGTGTATTGACGCCACCTTGCCAAATTGACCTGATTGACTCGTCCTATCGATCGCCAGCGGCCGGGGTTTCGCATATCCGGTGATTCAAAGAAGGTTGCCAGCCCCTCGCTGACCCACATTGGGTTGTCAGCAAAGCGCTTCTGCATACCCGTGTTATAGGCAAGCTGATGAGTTGCCTCGTGGATGATCGTGGCGACATTCCTCTCCCAGTTGGGGACATTAAAGGTTGTCATCCGATTGCTAGAAAGGTGATAGTAGCCGATCACACTTTTTGCAGTTTCCCCAATATCATTCTCCGCATATTCAAGGAATGAATCGTAATCTCTCATCACAATTGCAACCAATGGATATTCGGGCTTATCGAGTTCCCATCGTTGATTTTCCCAGAAAGTGAAGAAGCCGCGATGGAGT
>JAYYHM010000188.1:0-2588 GCA_036148415.1 Planctomycetota bacterium | reverse complement strand
TGAGTGAAATGGTATCGCTAACCACTTCGATTGAAGTTCCGGTCAAGCCTCCAACAGCGAGTAGGCCATCTCCGATGTAAGACACACCTTCTTGATCCACTGCCGCAGTTGCATCATTGAGCAATGCATTAGCGATGGACGTGCTTAACTGTGCAGCGGTATCACCTCGTCGGTACTCGACGGGCAAATTACCTTCTTCAACCGAGTCAGAGAATGGCTCACCATCAGCGGAGAGCTCATCTTGACGATCCATCTCAAAGACAATGAGTTCCTGAGAATTAGGAGGCAGAACATTAATTAAGTCGCCATCCACAACTGGCCGGCTTAAGCCCACCACCTCAAGGCTCGAACCTACATTACGGCTGACAGCCCCATCGCTAGGAAGCCCGAGGAAGACCGTTCGCCCGTTGCCCTCGATGGTTGGAACCAGACCGATGCCAGAAGCAGCGATGGAGTTTCGAACCTCCACAGCAATCTGCGGTGGCTGATTGAGCCCGCCAATGCTGACTGGGATGTTCCCGATATTGGAAACATTGTTATCGGTATCGAACTCGAAACGGGTCGTACCCACTCCAGGGATCGTGATATCGAAGAAGTCACCGTCGGTGAGACTGCCCAATCCTGAAACCACATCAGGAATGCTTAGAGCAAGAGTTCGATTGAGTTGAGATAGCCCGTCAAGCTGACCAAGACGTAACGTACTACCCGCTTCACCACCAATGATGATATGAGGCTCTACTCGATTGCTGGGTTGCTCAACCCTCACTTCAAATCCACCTGAACCTACTCCGTTCAGATCCGCGTTCCAATCACCGAAATCGAATGGTGAATTGGGATCATTGAGCGTGCCGTCGATAGCGTCTTTGATGTTATCTGCAATGTCTCTCAGATAATCCTGAAGAGCCACACCTCCCACAGGAGTTTCATCGGTCGGCAGCTCAACTCTTACCGTATTCCCTAGTTTTACTCCATCACTATCAAACTCAAAGATAATAGGAGGATGACGTCCGTCATTTAGCTCAAAAGTATCCCCGTCTTGGATACCACCGGTATTACTGGTTCCTTCCCGCGGAACAACCAAGGTGATTGGATCAGGGAGAATCAGTGAATAGCCAGACTCGAATTCGAAGAAGAATTCTCTGCCTTGGTTATCAAAGATGGTGAGGAAGTCTCCATCACTGATCTCACTCGCCGCAGGTGCAACTAAGACGTTTCTATCCTCATTGTTGATCTCAATGCGGTAGGATCGATCTTCTTGCCAAACCCCAGTCAATGGAGTGAGAGTGATGAGCTTGCGTGTTTCGTCATAGAAGAAGGTATAGTCAACACCTTCCCTCAGCAAACGATCATTCTCAAGCAGTGTCACATTGGAGCCAGCGGGTCGCAAGCCCTCGATAACAGGCACCACAACAGTCGAATCGTCAATGCCGATGCCGGTAAACGGATCAGAAGAATCACCATTGTCTCGCAACTGGATTCGGAACTCTTTGTAGGTACCCGATTTCAGGTTGATCACGCTCACGGTGGAATCGGAATCCACATTGGCAGCGTCGTTATCCCGAGGCATTTCAGCGATGGCGATCGGACCGACAAAGTCTGCAAGTTCAACCGAACCACGATCCTTGAACACCGACGCGCCAATACCACCTGGAGAAGCAAAGTCAGGATGATCTGCTCGAAGAACTCCGGAAACGTCCTGGAGCGGTGCAAGCACATTCGTCACACCCAAGCCAACCGTCTCTCGAACTTCCGCATATTGATCGCGTTCGATGAGTGAGTTGACCGACGCGTCGATGACCTCTGAACCATAAGCAGGCTGGAAGTTATTCGCCTCAGGATTCTGGAGCGATAGTGCCGTTGCTACCAATGTCACATTGAAGTCGTCGCTGCCACCGTTCACATTGGAGGTTCCCCCGACAATCCCGGTGAGACTTTTGTGCTCGACCCCGATGGTCGCTTGTGCTGCAGTCACCGAATCCGTGCTATCATTATTGAGGAAGTTGTCTTGGAACACATTACCCACCACAACCACTTCAGATGGCTTCGGATGCGATCGTCCTGGCCCAACTCCGAGAATTCCGGTGGTGCTTTCCACAGCGACCGCCTCATGCAGATTCATGAAGACGTTGTTCAAGATCGTTGGACTTGCTCCGCCCGCGATCATCACACCTGTCTCATTCAACAACTGGTCTGCATCCTCACCAGCGATCGGATCGAGTCGCAAGCCTGCAGCGATCGCCTCTTGGCTGAGTTGTATCCTCGCCACGTTCTCAATTAAAGCATACAGCTCAGTCGTCCCATCCGACCCTGAATTTTCGTTACCCATGCCTACGGGTACAAAGTTATCAGGATGATTTAGATTGTTGTCCGGTCCCTGCGAGAGTCTCTCGAAAAAGAACCAAGGTAATTCGTCTCCCACCTGGGTCTGACCTGCTACTCCACCCAGAGCCTTTGCGGAGCCGGGGCGTACTGCCCCAGGAACTGGATTTGTCGGGTCTGTGAAGTCGTAGTTGGAAAGGACTGGTATGTCTATTCCCGGCGGCACGAAATTAATTGCGGCCTCTATACCTTTCATCAGGTCATGAACT
>JAYYHM010000187.1:0-7243 GCA_036148415.1 Planctomycetota bacterium | reverse complement strand
CGTATTCGTGACGATCCAAAAGCGAATCGACTAACAATTCTCGTTTGTTTGCATCTTCGGAGGTTAAGTAAAGTCTTGCCTCCTCGGCTGTCGGGAGGCGACCAATCAGGTCTTGATGTACCCGTCGCAGGAAAATGTGTTCTTCGACGGCCTCCGAAGGTTCGATGCGTTGAGTCTCTAATTTCTCGTATACCAGTTCATCAATGTAGTTTCTTCGCTCAATGGAATCGAAGTGCCCTTCGCTGAGAGGATTGGGCCGCGGGATAGAGATATTCGCCACGCATATGTGATTGCGGTATCTCGCCATGACTGCAGTCTCCCCCGGCAATTCACCAGCGGTCACCTGTCCTGCACGGTCGACCGAAGCAACCGCGTCATCATTGGAAAGGTACGTGGTCAATTGGGTAACATCTCGGCTCGACCCATCACTGTACGTTGCGATGGCTTTAAGATTCGAAGTCTCATCGGTTTGAAGCACGTAGTCAGTTTGCACCAGTTCGACTTTCTCGAGCGAAGCCTCTCCCTCCACTCGTCGAGTGGCTCCTTGGTTGATCCATCGATACAGCGTTCGATAAGCATCGCTGTCGATCTCGAATCGCTTTCCGCCGCCATGTGGATCACTGCCGACCGCCTTCCTCAGTAGTAAACTTTGGGCGGGTGATGAAGGAAACAAACGGCGACCGCGGGCGTCTCGACTCAGTGCTGCATGGTCGAAATCAGAGTCGAAGCCAAGCAAAGAAAGTTGAAAACCGTTCTGTCCACGCTGTTTACCGTGGCAGGGGCCTGAGTTGCATCCGTAGGCGGATAAAATGGGTTGGACATCCAGTTCAAAGCTAACCGCGTTGCCCGCTTTGTCTGATGAAAGCGGACTGCCGGAGGATTCAGTCACATTATCCGCCGCTGCTAGAGTGGTGACACTCAGCAGGAAAAGGAAGAATGGCGTGATTGGCAGCAGGTGGGACATTGAGGCTGCGGGGGTGGGGGCTAACGATACTCAACCGAAAGTATTTTAGCTCCGATGCAAGCTCTTTGCCGACATTAGTCGGGGCTTCTGCTCGAATTTAGATCCGGTTTTTTCTCCTTTTCTGCTTTCAGCTCCTCTTCGCGCAGATGATTTCGCAGAAAACCGATGCGACGGCGCAAAATCTTTGCTTGCAGCTCGACTTCTTCAAGTTGCTTCTCCATTCGGTCAATTCGAACTGCGGGATTCCTTGCGGCCACCCTTTGGAAAAATTCAAGCAGGATCAATGCCCTCAGCGCTCTGACCGCGGTTCCCCGTAGCCGATAGACGCGAGCCATCTTGCTGATTTGCGAGGCACGCATGACCTGGAGTGTTCGCAAAAAGGAAAACAGCGGAATGAGGATAATGACGATATCAAGCCAGTGTGTTTTGCAGTACGCAAACTTCTTTCTTGCCACCGCCACAAGAACGATGAATTCAAAAGCGAAAGCGAACCAGATAATCCCAGTGCTCACATGGATCGCAATCCTCAGTGATGGATGGGCGATTACCTGTGCCTTCAAGAAATACTCCACCAGAAGTACGGGTAGAATCATCAGTGCGATCACAAACATCGGTAAGCTAAATCGTCGTTCCAAACGCCTGCGGAGTCGCTTATTCGGATGCCTCCAGCCTATTCCTGGTAGCCATATGCGATGGTCCATCTCCGGGCTCGGAGCACAGAGACGCAACGAAGGACAGACGCAGAAAAGAAGAGTGAAGTAATGAAAGCGACGGTCTTCTTTCTTCCAGCTTCGGGTGAGCAGATGGAAAATCGATTCTGCAATGATCAGCGGCCAAAGTGCAATCGTGATACCGACCGCAAGATTTTTAAGATCACGATCGATCGTGGTATTGGTTAGAAGTTTGTCTGCTTCAGCTCGAAATTCCGGAGGTTGCTCTAGCAGGAAGGCTTTCGCGCTTTCTGTGAATTGGGGTACGTCGATCCAGAGCACCACCAATGACGCCTGGCAAATTAAGAAAACAAACGAGATACCAAACATGAAAGGCGTGGTGAGTTGGGCCACGAGCACCGCGGGATCAGTTCGATGATTGGAGTCTTGGTGCATCAATGGTGAATCGTTGCTGACGCGGACAATCGCAGGTGGATCTTGTGTTGATCCTCAGCCTGCATCATTAGCTCCTAATACAATAGCCGATCTGTTTCAGTTGATTCGTTACTCGATCAACGTGATCCCCTTGGATTTCAATATTATTGTCTTTCAACGCTCCGCCCGCTCCGCAGGTCATCTTCAACTCGGAAAGTAGGTCCTTTAGATCGGTCTCGCTGGGGTGGAGACCCCACACGACGGTGACCCATCTTCCATGTTTGCGTCGATCGACGCGCACTTTGGCTTTTTGTTTAGCTGGATCTAGCCAAACCGGTTTCTCCTCCACGGGTTGGCACTCGCAGTTCTCTTCGATTTGATTACATCGACCGCACGTCGGAGGAATGTCAAATGGAGTGCCTGCGAAAAGTCGGGTCATCGGTGCGGTTCGTTGAGCTGGTGGAATGGGTATTTGAAGTTGGTTCCATTTTAGGGCCTGTCCTTGGAACCAGCATCATTGGTTGATGATTTTTGCCGGCAACGACAACCCAGAACTCCCATCTTGTGATCCAGGATATTTTCCCTTCAAGAAAATGGCTTGCGGGGCGGTATCCAGTAATAATAACCGCGGTTGAACCACTTCTCGGATGGCCTCAATAGGCAATCGAAGCCTGTAAAGAACCGACGGATTTAGCAAAACAGAGCTAGGATAACCGGTGGGTTTGATTTACCCTGTACCGTGGCGATTCTTCGCTTAAACCCCGTCAATTACAGCCTTTTGAAACCGTTCAAAAATATCGCTTCTATGCTAAAAGCACTTGAGCTAGCCGGTTTCAAAAGTTTCGCGGACAGGACGCGGTTTGATTTTCCTGATGGAATCACGGTCGTCGTGGGTCCCAACGGGTCGGGGAAATCAAACATCGTTGATGCGATCAAGTGGGTGCTTGGATCTCAGAGCGCGAAAAGTCTGCGTGGCAAAGACATGGCGGATGTGATTTTTAAAGGATCACAAACTCGGGGACCCTCAGGTGCAGCGGAGGCCACCATTATCTTTGATAACGAAAGTGGCTCGCTGCCGATTGATGCTGCCGAGGTCCACGTGACAAGGCGAGTCTACCGAAGCGGCGAAGGTGAATACCTGATTAACAATCAGGCGGTCCGACTGAAGGATGTCAAGAATCTGATTCGTGGCACTGGTATCGGAATTGATGCTTATAGCCTGATCGAGCAGGGCAAGGTCGATCGGATGCTGCAAGCGAATGCAAAAGATCGGAGAGCCATCTTTGAAGAAGCGGCGGGTATCAGTCGCTTCAAGGCCAAAAAAGTCGAGGCGGAACGCAGACTTGCTCGAGTGCAATCGAATTTGACTCGATTGGGTGATATCGTTGATGAGGTGGGCTCGCGACTGAAGAGTATTCGGGGCCAGGCCAGTAAGGCGGAGCGATACCGCCAAGCGACTGAACAGCTGAAGAAACTCAGAACCCAAGTTGCGTGGGCCGACTGGGAAGAGCTCAGCAGCGAATTGAATTTTGTAGAGGTTGAGCTACAGCATGCCGTGGATCGACATCAACAACTCGGGGTGAAACGCAAAGAGTTACAGAAAGAACGTGAGGTCGCTGAAATCCAGCTGCAAGGAATTGCCGACGAAGCTCAACGAGTGGAGCAGCAGCGAAGTGAATGCCTGCAGCAGATCGCGGAATATTCTGGACGAAGAAATGCGGATTGTGTGGCGATCACCGATTTGAGATCGAGTATCGCAAAATCTTTGCGTCGAGTTCGTCTTTTGCAGACTCGAGCGGGCTCAGCCGCGGCCGAATTGCGAGATGCTTCGGAGCGTCTGCAACGCTACGAGGATGATTTAGAAGTGATCCGGCAGCGTAATGCTACCGCCGAGGCGGGTCGCGATTCCGTGGAGCGTGAGGTGGAAGCGGTGCGGCTGAAGCGAGACGAGGTGCAGCAGCAGCACCTTGGACGAGTCCGTCAAGTTGCAAATCTTGACGCGAAGCGACAGAGATGTGAACAAAGAATTGCGGAAGCTGCGAGGCAACTGGGTAGCCTTGATAAGAGGCAGCGGATCGCTAACGAACAGCTAAGTGATTCCGAACAACGGTCCGAAGCAGCGGCGACAAAAGTTGATGAGGTGGAGAACACGATTTCGGGAGTGGTCAAAGAAATTGAACTTTCCGAGGCAAAGCTGCAGCAGAGCCGACGTACGCTTGAGCGACGACGAGAGGAGATCTCGGCCTTAAAGATTCGTCTCCAAGGGCTAAGTGAACGTTACGATGTGCTTCAAGACCTTGAGCGAAGGCAAGAAGGCATTTCAGGCGGGGTAAAATCCATTCTTGAATTGCTCCAACGCAATTCGTCACCCTTTGCTGACGACATTCACGGAATGGTCGCGGAACAGCTGGATGTCGATATTAAGGTCGCACCGTTGATCGATGCTGCTTTAGGTGAACGGAGTCAGTATTTAGTGGTTGATGGGTCGGGTATCCAAGATGCGATCGTGGCGGAGAGGATTGCTCTCAGCGGAAGAGTGGGATTGATTCAGCTTGATCAGTTACCACGGCAGAGATCCGGCGAAGGGATTCGTCTTGATGGACTCAAAGGTGTTGTGGGCAGAGCCGACCGGCTCGTCCGATGTCAGCCCGAACATGAGGCGATGGTCCGACACCTTCTCGGAAGAACTTGGATCGTAGAGAACATGGAGGTTGCTCTCGGTCTTAAAAAGCTCGGTGGAGCTGGATTGAGGTTTGTCACCGCGCGCGGTGAAGTGCTTGAGAAAGACGGATCGATGGTGGTTGGGCCGGTCGGGTCAGCGAGTGGTTTGGTGAGTCGAAAGAGTGAGCTCACTGCGGCAAGCCAATCCATTGAGCATTACCAGTATCAACTCGAGCAGGCCGAGGATGAGACTGGCCGTTTAGCAGAAAAAGTTGACGAAGACGCTGCAACTCTGGGTCGCTACGAGCAACGGCATCGTGGTTTGATTGCCGATCGAGCGGCAGCGGAGGCTGAGCAGAGGCATGTCGATCAGCGACGAGATGCTCAACGCCTGGTTTGTGAAGAAATCGAATCAGAGATCCAATCGGTGTCTGAACTCAATGCGGCTTCCAAAGCGCAGGCACAAGCACTGGATCAGGAAATCCTTGTTGGTCGGCAGGAGATTGAGAGTTTGGAGCTCGAGTCCGCCTCGGTCGAAGAGATGCTGTCGGAATCTCAGACGGCGTTGCAAAGTGCGACCAGCGAGGTGATGTCCATCTCCGTGGATCTTGCTCGAGCGGAACAAAAGGTTGAGGCGCTCAATGCCAGCATGCAACAACAGAAGCGGGATCAATCACAGCGCGAAGCCGCTGTGGAGGAGGTCCGTCAAGTTGCTGTCGAAGGTCGGCGACGACTTGATCAGCTCACGCTCCGTGTCCTTGATGCGACGAGCCAACTGGCTGAGCTTCAGTGGGAGTCAGAAAAGGCCAAGGAACGTTTGCATGAACTCGCTCGTGGCGTGGCTCAGGTGAAGAAAGATAATCGCGAGATCATGAGGGCCAGTGAGGAGGCAATGAAAAATGTTGCCGCCGCAAGTGAAGCGGTGCATTCACTCACTGCGAAATGTGATAACGTCAAATTACGGCAAGACACCCTTGCAGATCGTCTGCAGGAGGATTACGAGATCGATCTTCGCGGCGATGAGCGCTCAGAGGATTGGGAAACTCCCGAGGATCGCCGCGCGGTTGAGTCAGAGATCACCCAACTGCGTAACCAGCTCCAGAAAACAAGCAGCGTGAATATGGAGGCGCTCGAGGAACTTGAGGGACTCCAAGCACGCTATGACGAACTGCATCACCAGTACCAAGATCTCTCCGCTGCAAAAGATTCCTTGCAACGCATCATTGGGCGGATCAATTCGGATTCGCGGAGGTTGTTTCTCGATACCCTTGAAGCCATTCGTCAGAACTTCCAGCAGCTTTATCGCAAGTCATTCGGTGGCGGGCATGCCGATTTGATTCTTGAAGAGAGTGATGACCCTTTGGAGGCGGGTGTGGAAATTGTGGCCACACCACCAGGAAAGCCGAGCTTTAGTAATTCGCTATTGTCTGGTGGTGAGAAAGCGCTGACGGCAGTAGCGCTTCTGATGTCGATCTTTAAGTATCGTCCAAGCCCGTTCTGTGTTCTCGATGAGGTGGATGCTCCTTTCGATGAAGCGAATATTGGTCGTTTTGTGACCGTGCTGAACGAGTTTTTGGATCATTCCAAGTTTGTCATTGTCACTCACAGTAAAAAGACGATGACGTCAGCGACGACTCTCTACGGTGTGACCATGCAGGAGTCCGGAGTGAGTAAACAGGTCTCCATCCGTTTCGAGGATGTGAGCGAGAATGGTGAGATCGGTGACGGTGGTGAGGCGGCTTAAGCCAATTTTTCCTCAGCAGTCTGTAGTTTGAGAATGAATGATTCAAGAACTCATGCGTGATAGCCGATCCCCTTTTATCCCGTCTTAAGCCTAAAATGTCCCTTGGTTTGCATTGCCGAAAGACATGCTCCATTTCCTGATGGTCAACGAGCAAGCAACTAGGTAAAATGGGGGTGGCTTTCGCATCATGCAATTTGCATGACTGCGGAAGTTGCCGTTCCAAAGAAGACTCGTCTCTTCCGAAACTTTGGGGGTGATCTGGATTCGACCGGATGTAATGAAGCGTAGGTTGCGTGTCGTGGTTGATCAGTTGGCCACGTAAAAAGCTGATCACAATTTTTAGTTGCAGATGAAAGTCTAGCACTGGCCGCCTAAGAAAAGGTAGCCCGGACTGAGGGGGATCGCCAGAGTCGCCCGACTGTCCGTCACAATTCTGGATCGTTCGACGTCCTTCTCGAGACGCGTTGGATTAAAACCTGATTCGAGGTAGCGATCGGCGGAGCCTGTCGGGCAGCGCCGTGGAGAGTGAAACAGCTTCCTTCGGGGAAGTGTAAATAGCTCGACTACACACGTAGACGCCGACGTGGATGCATCGCGGGACGCGGGTTCAATTCCCGCCGCCTCCACTAGGGCCAATTTGCGAGATATCGCAGATTGGCTTTTTCTTTTGTCAGTCGCTGAATTGTTGTAAGGCAGACAGCAACCCACAAGAGCCTGTAAAAAGGACGTTCATCTACAGTCACGAGAAAGTAGTGGCTTATTGCATCTCCAATCAGAGAATAGGTCGCT
>JAYYHM010000186.1:0-4053 GCA_036148415.1 Planctomycetota bacterium | reverse complement strand
GAGCTGAACACCTGGGACAGCGGTCTCTATTGACTCGTAATACGACCCCGCTTTTTTTGCCTTCGGATCGCCTTTCTTCTTGGGGTCGAAGGTATCAATCTGCCCCATGCCACCTCCAAGCCATATGGAAATAACGTGTTCAGCTTTGCCAATGGGAATTCGCGTTGACTCTAGATCATTCGCAGCGGAGCAAGGAGTCATTCCGGCCAAAGCCAGACTACCGCCTGCAGCCAACAAACGACGTCGGTTCAGATTTTTTGGATCGATCATTCCACTCAGCCTTGATAAAAACCGAAGCTACTCGATTTGAAAAAAATAGACAAAACATCCGGGGACGCATTGTACAAAAGTTTTCATCCGCTGGACTTACCATGCATTATCTATATCGACTCCACGACTTTAAAGGTGAACTCCAAAGCACAGAGGATTTCCAAGAAAACAACTATCTCAATCAAGGTAACCATACAAATTCCCTATGATTGACCAACGTCCAAACCACATCTTCGTAAATCTCCCGCCACTGTCGATCGATCCTTGGATCTGCAGGAGGCCCCTGAAGTACCTGCTGCTGCAGCTCGAGTTGTATCTCGTTGGCTTCAGGTACAAGATGATTGGTCCAAGTGATCTGTGGGAACCTCTTCTGAAAAACCGGAAGCGGCTGACCTTTCGGCCACTCCACCAAACGTTCTGAAAAACCGACGGATAGAGCGGGAAGCAGATGTGTCTTCTCATCCTCTTTTGGGAATCTACTAAGAAAACGGACAAAGAGACGGTTGAGTAGTTTCTCTGGGTCTTGTGCTTCAATTGCAATCTCGGCCAAGAAACTGCCTGCCGCCGCACGAACTAGAGAATCGCTCAAAGTACCGTTGGAGAGGATACCCGGCTGCAAAACATTAGGTGAGCTCTCACGATGAGAAATAGGTTTCTGTCGCGAACCGGTCCAGCCGAATGCTTCCAGCACATCCACAATGGGCTGAGCTTCTGGCAAAGACAGACTTGGGCGATCTCGTTCATTATTGAGGCTCGCAAACTCCCAAGCCCTCTTGGGTCGACCAAGGGTCAGCCTTCGGCTCATTGGATGAACGCCGTCATGGACAAAGGTAAGCTCACCCGCCTGCATCTCCTGCCCGGTTGCGGTAAACAAAGAATCCACCACTTGCTCTGCGAGCAAACGCCTTGGGTCAGGTGCATGAAACCATCTCGATTCCGGTGCGGCATCACGATTTTCACCCACTGCTTGTTTTTGATAGAGGTCGGAATTCAAGATCAGTCGCATGATGTGCTTGATGCTGTAGTCATTTCCAACTAACTCTAGTGCTAACCACTCTAAGAGCTCTGGGTGACTTGCTGTGCTTCCCTCCCAATCATGAAGTGGCTCAACGAGTCCAGCACCAACGAGTCGACTCCAAACGTGGTTGACGGCAACTTTTGGGAAACGCTTGTTCGCTGGCGATGTAATCAGTGCAGCCAATCTTTCTCTCGTATCCTCAGGCTTAACCAACAGCTCGTCCAACTGATCGTTATCGAAGACCCCAGTCTCTTCCTCAAAGGGCCAAGCACCTGCCACCGACTTCCCGAGAGGCAAAGTCACTTGAATCAAAGACTCTCTGGTTTGCTTTTCAAAAAATTCATCAGGTACACGGCTAGTCTTTGGAGGTGTGACCGATTCTCTCTTGAGCATTGCAGCGAGCGAAAAAAGATCTTCCTGAGTAGTGCTATGAAAAGGCGAGTCGTGACATCGCGCGCACTGCATTTCGACACCCAGGAATGTGGAAGCCAGAATGTGTGCTTTTTCCGCCATGGGTGCGTCGTTATTACCGGCGAGTCCAAAGCCTGCACTACCCCCATCATGTGTGCTGCCCCGCATCATAATCAATTCACTGACCATTCGATCTAGAGGCTTGTCATCCTTGATTGCATCGAAAAGAAACCAACGGAAAGGTCCTGTACTGTTTAACGATGAATTGAGAAGAGTTGGATTTTCTGCAAGTAGATCCATCCAAAAACTTACCCAGTTGGAGGCGAAGCTCGGATGATTCAAATATCGTTCAATCGCTTTTTTTCGCTTTCCCGGGTCGGTATCCGACAAAAACGTATTTAGATTCTCTTCCGAAGGGGGTAGTCCGATCGTGTCGAAGGATAATCGCCTCAGGAAAGCTGCATCCCCAACCAGTGGCACCGACTCGGCTAGCTCTGGAGATATCGGCGGTGATGGCCAAATCGCCCCCTCCTTGATCCAAGCTCTCAACGTTTCAACTTGCTGACCGCTTAGACCCTCTCCTCCTGGAGGCATATCACCATCGCTGACCCGAGCCATCAATTCACTCAAATCCGGTTCACCGGGAACGATCGCAGAAACTCCCGAATCACCAGCAGCCAAAGCACCTTCACGAGTCGTAAGACTCAAATCGCCCTGCGATTTTTCGCCATGACAACGAAAACAATTTTCACGCAGTATTGGGAGAACCGTTGCATGGTACTGATGCGCACTTCCTCGCTCATTCGGTTGTGATAAAAGAATAACGCGGTCCATTTTCTGTTGGACCCATTGGTCAATCGTTCCTGGTGGTCGGGAACCTTCTCCATATCGCTTCCGATATCGTTCCCCGAATTCTCTCCTTTTCTCCCCTGCCGTACGCTTCGCTCTCTGGTGTCTTGATTCCCAGAAAGCGTCTTGAGCAGACGCGGCGCGACGCCGATTCAGATCATCTAACGCTACCAACTGCGATTCAGTGCGATGGAGAACTGGCTCGATGGCAATGTCGGTCAGAGGGATTTTGAGAGCCCGCCCACCCTCTTCGAAGATCCTACCCGCGGGAAGCAGGATCTGATATTCATTTTGGCCTTGTTTCATCCAAGCGATTGTCAATTCGGTCGATTCTGTCCTCAGTTTTGGACCTCCAATGATCACCTCAAGTACGACACGACTCTTCGTCACCATTTGGCCTTCATCAGACGGAAGGAGACGAGTGATCATGGAACCCTCTTCAGATACCCTCGGAGTGGGCGAGGGGAGCAAACCTGAAGACTGCTTAATCCGACCGATATCGATTTGCTTGGTTCCGAATACTTCCTGTTGAGAGAAGCCCCTCGGTCGCCCACCTGGCATTGGCGGCTCTGCAACTGGGTCAATCGATTCAAGATTCGTGGTCTTCCGATACTTGGCCGAGGTTGAAGCGATCAGTTCCCCATCTATCCATAATCGGCTCAACCCACGAGATCTCAATAAAAATCGATGTTCACCCACCGGTAAGCTCACATCAGCGGCCATCATTAAACGCACGGGTACTTGCCATCCTTTTCGTATACCCCAGTCATCAAAGCGGGAGGGCAATCTCGGCAATAAGAACTGATCCCCATACCAAATCGTTTCCTCCTCTGGGATTTCTTCACCCATGTTGAGCCAGCGTCTTGCATCAGGCCAGCCCTCTGAAACACTCATGCGAACACGCCCGGGCTTGATCACGCCAAGTTCGGGCATCTTAGCAGGCATTGGCCCCCAAACGACTCTCCCACCCACGCGATTAAAACGAAAAGCCAATAACTTTTCCTCCAGCATCTTGCGGTGGATGGCTAGGTGGTCAATGGAACCTCGAAATTGATTTGCTTTACCACCATGCACCGCAGCGCCAATGGCGATGGAATCATTATCGGTGATAGGAGGTGCTCGGGTAGCTCCGCCCTTATCCCATGATCCGCTGGTCGGCTGCCCATCGATCCACCCCTGAGCCGAACTTGGATCACCGAATCGATAACGGATAGCAATATGATGCCAACCTGTCGACACGCCGAATCCCTCATTGGAAGTCCAGCGATGCCAATGCGAGCCATCTGGTTTAGTTTGGGTAGCAAATAGAAAACTTAACTTTGCCTTGCCGCTATTGCAGACCACTCGCAGGGCCCAATTCTGATTGTCCTTGCTGAAGCTCTTCTGATTGCTCCTTCCTTTGCCCACCACATACATCAGCTCTCCATCGCGAACTTTTCCGAGCTCCACCCAAGCTTCTATCGTAATTTCGTCTCCATTTGCAAAATCATAGAAACTGTCCTCCC
>JAYYHM010000185.1:0-4478 GCA_036148415.1 Planctomycetota bacterium | reverse complement strand
TAAACTGATTAAGTGTGGGGGAATCACCCCTGCATTGGATATGATTTCTCACGCTCGGGTTCTTGGATTGAAAGTCATGCTGGGTTGCATGACAGAATCAACGGTTGGTATTTCTGCCATCGCTCAACTACTCCCGCTGCTTGATTTTGCAGATATCGATGGTGCTAACCTACTCTCCGAAGATATTGCATTGGGAGTCAAGGTTGAGAACGGCCGATGCCGTTTTCCTCGCTACTCGGGCAATGGGGTTACGAAGTTTCGCTCAGATTTGTCCTCAGGGCAATGACTTGAAAGTGCCCAACCTTCTGATGTGCATTTGCAGACGGATCCCACGGGTTAGCCGGCGGTGAGAAAAGCCAAGATGCCAATGAGTCTTGAAGCGGGTGAAGGGAATCGAACCCTCGTATTCAGCTTGGGAAGCTGATGTTCTACCATTGAACTACACCCGCGATCATTCAAAGGTTACCTGTGTCCATTGATTTGGTCGAGGCACCATTTCGTTCTGAATGGCCATGCCTGGTTCCACTGATCGGATCGAAAGAAACCACTTGTCTGTGCTGGTGATGGGGAGTTCTGTAATATCTCGTCTCAAGATTGCGATTTCGTAGGTCGTTTTATCAGCAGAAATTTGGACAGCAGGATACCAAGTGGGTTGCCAATTCTTACACCCATCGATGGAGTCATGAACTCTGCCATCGGAGGTCACTTGGAGCTGCATGCTTGAAAGCAGGTCACGATCGGTATCAATGAAGATTGCGAGGCGATGAAACGAATCGAGAGATTGGTCTCGCTGATGGGTGTTGGGCGAGAGTTGCTCACGGTCGACATGGAATGAACGCGTTGGGACACTAATGCCAAGATAAACGTACTCTTCGTCATGAGAGACCCTCACGGTTGTTCCCTCATGGATCAGCGTGGCAGATTGCCAACAGGAATCATTCAGTTCACCATCAAGATGGGGTGGAGATAGCGTGTCTTTGGCGAAGAGGCTCGTTTTGCTATTTGTTTTCAGGAGTTGACCCCAGGATGCGTTAGAGTCCTTCAGCCTCACCAGATTAGGGGACGCTTGGTCTGCAACTTGCAGTTCTTCCGTGTCATTTCTTAACCGAGCTGCTTCTCGTGAGAGAAGAACCAGAGGGTGAAATTCCCAACGAAGATCTAGAGTTGCCTGCGGGGACCTTTCTTCGGGCTCAGACGAATCATGTTTTAAACCGGGCACGATGACTGGAGACACCGCAGAAGCCATCTGCACGCCTCCGTGGTTTTGTTGCTGGAAGGGTGATACCACTACACTTTGCGTGTCATGTTGTGGCTTACTATTTTGCGAAGTTTCGGAAAGCAGCACTCTCAGTTTTCGCCACTCCAGACTCTTCCGGATAGAATTAAGTCGCAGCTGTGCCCAATGGCTTGCTGATAAATCAGGGAATCGATCGATGCAGGTGACTAAAGCAATCTCATAACGTTTCAGCGACTCGTAATCATTCACACGATCAGATGTTCGGAGTACGGTTTCCCAAGTTAGCCGGAACTGGTCATCTTTATCCGTTGATTCAATTAAGTGTTGGAGTAATCGACTGAATTGATCTAAGGAAGGAGTTTTTTCAATCAACTGTTCAAGTTGTGTATCACGTTTGATCCGCGCACGAGCAATCTGCAGTTTTCGACGTGAACTCGGGGGTGGTGTACTCGACAGCTGCTCCCCTTCTTTGATGGATAATCCATTCATTAATGAATCGCCGCGTGCCGCGGCGGTCGCAACATTGAAAAGTGATATGGTCCGAATGGAATGACCCGGTGATTGATGCGGTGCAATCCAATGAAATGCATCCGATTGAAGATCACTTGCCAGAATCCCTGTTTGGGAAAGGAGTGCATTTCGATGCAGGAGCGTACCTTGGCCAGCTCCCTGATCAGGACCACAGAAGGCGTATTCAATCACACGTTTAGCTTTTCTTGAGATTCCGGCGTTGAGAAATGCATCCTTGATATGCGATTCAAGAGAGCTGTCGAGTACGACCACCTCGGGTTCAAAAATAGCAACCCATTGCTTGGCAATGTCACCGAGCTGCTTTACATCATTGGAACTGGCGTCGTCTCCAATATCCAAATAATCAAGGCCCGCCGCACCGCAAGTCAGAGCAGCTTGCCTCGCGAGTTGCCGATCATGACGTTGATGGCTCAGATCAGAAGATAAGTTGTCCTGTTGATCCTGGCATAAGATGCTTACCCGGTGCCGCGATTCAAGCGCCTCATGTCCCACAAGACTCCATGGGACGTCTAACGCTGAGCGGCAAACGAATAAGACCCCTGTCTTTCGACGTTCACCACGAACCCTTTGCCAAGTTTGGCCATTATCATCGGTGACGGTGATGACTCCGTGATCTCCGACCAAGCATCTTCCCGACTCGGAGGTTCGGCAAGCATCACGCACAGTGATCAGCTGATCGGTTGCGACTCGCCAGCGTAGTTGATCGGTGCGGCTGAATTCTGCTCGAGCTGTGTCGTGTATGTCAGGAGTTGCCGCATGCCAGGTCAAGCCCTGGTCATAAGATTCGAACGCATCAGTTAGCAGAGAGTCTGACCAGCAGCCCAAAGCGTTCAGTTGGGAACCATCCCAGGTCACGCCCCATAACATGGGTAGTTCGGTATCCATGGCTTCTTGCCAACTGAGTCCGGCATCTTGCGTTCGGAGGACCATTCCGCGACTGAGACCCGTGACACGGTCCAGTAGGCCTCCCACGATGATTGCTCGTTGAGGACTCAGCCAAGCAATATCAGTGAAACTGTAATGATGATCGTGATCGACTAGCTTCCATGAGTTACCGCCATCGATAGAGCGTAGGATGGTACCACGATCCCCACAGGCAATTCCCGTTGTCTTTGATCCGAAGGCTACCGCGCGTAGCGTGGAGTCTTCTTGCAGTGCTTTCGCTTGTGAGTAGGCGGCATACTTCCCCTGGATCGACAAACGCTTCTGTGAAGTAACGCGTTCTGCTGGGTTCTCAGTGAGATGCGTTTCCGGAGAAATCGGCTTGAAGGGGTAAGGTGAACCGACTCGCTGTGCTAGACAATGATTTCCAGTGTCTCCAAAAACTGCAAACCACCCGTCTAGAGAGGAAAAGATTCCCCGCTCAGTGGACTGGATCCTTGCTTGGTGGCCCAGTGGTGGGGCTTTGATTGGAAGGCCGAACAAGGAGATCGCAAGAAATAATCCCAGCAAAGTCAGAACTTTCCCAACATACGTACGCTCTTCTGTGGATCGCTCTTCTGTGGATCTTGGTGTGCAGAGGTATTTTCGGTCCGATAAGCGATTCATGTGGTCCAGCTCCTCACCAGGCTCATGCTCGCCACTACGGCGAACCATCCCAGAAGAACATTGGCTGAAACGTATAAACCCGATAATCCCCACTTTCCCTCCTCGGTGAGCAGATGAGCATCCAAGGCAAAACTTGAGAAGGTGGTGAGTCCGCCCAGTAGCCCGACACGAATCGCTAGCTGAGAGGCATCCGATAGCGTTTCGTTTGTTAATAAATATTGATAAAATGCACCAATCGTGGCACATCCAATTAGATTACAGGAGAGAGTGCCCAGTGCGTTGGAGCCCCCGGGGACTGATGAAGCCGCTTGCGTGATCAGGTGCCTCAACACCGATCCAGCCGCTCCACCTAGTGCAATCGAAGCTAAATTGATCCAAGTTGTCATTGGGTTCGCTGTTTTGACCATTGCTTAACGTTCGGCTCGAACTTACGTTAGCGGCTAGATTCGGGGTTTCGGCCTTCCGCGTAAACGTCAGTTTTGGCTTAATCTCCAAAACTGATCTCCCGCTAACTCAACGAACCTTGCAGACTAGGGGCGTCGGGGATGCGATTTCGTGGCATTTCGGGCGATTTTCCGAGTTTTTAAAGTTTCTATCCTTTTAGTTTTCAGTTTTTTTTGAAGCCAATGAGTAACGCGAAAGTTGATTCTGCCCCCCGTGTAATGTCCGGCGCCGATGTTTTGGTCAAATCGCTGGTAGATCACGGTGTCGACGTGCTGTTCGCTTACCCAGGGGGATGCAGTATGCCGATGCATCAGGCTCTGACCCGTTTTGGCGATTCCATCCGAACCATTCTCCCGCGACATGAGCAGGGCGGCGCCTTTGCCGCTCAGGGCTATGCTCGAAGTACAGGCAAGGTCGGTGTAGTAATGGCGACCAGTGGTCCTGGAGCGACGAACCTGGTGACCGCAATCGCCGATGCAAAATTAGATAGCATTCCAATGCTCTGCATCACGGGGCAAGTTCCAACCGCTGCCATTGGAAGCGATGCATTCCAAGAAACCCCCATGGTAGAGGTTTGCCGAGGGATCACGAAGCACCACTATCTTGTCACGAAAGTCTCTGATCTTCCTCGTATCATGAAGGAGGCTTTCCATGTTTGTCAAAGCGGTCGGCCCGGGCCAGTCATTGTCGATATGCCCAAGGATATTCAGTTGGATGA
>JAYYHM010000184.1:0-3327 GCA_036148415.1 Planctomycetota bacterium | reverse complement strand
ATGGGTTATGTTGGAAATGAAATTGGACCTGACCTGACACGGATTGGTAAAACCAGAACAAGGGAAGCTCTTCTTAAAGCGATCCTTTATCCGAGTAGTCGAATAGAGCAGGGTTATGCCACCACAAAAATCCTTACATCGGATGGACAAATCTTCAACGGGATGATCACATCTGAATCTGGTGACAATGTTCACCTTCAGTTAACCGCGGATCGAGTGGAAATCATCCCCAAAACTTATATTGAAAAAAGAGAAATGAGCTTGATTTCCATCATGCCCCACGGCTTGGCGGAATTATTAAGTGATCAAGATCTAGCTGATCTTTTAGCGCTACTCAAAGCAGCAAAATAAACTCTCGAAGCTTGAAAGTAACCGAGGAGCGGACCTATTTTCACATCATTCCATTAAGCTGGGCATTCGCTTTAGAAACAGGAAATTAAACCCTACTAGCCACTTACATTAGCATGAAAATCTCAAACGAATTAGCTGATAGATTAATGCGGTTAGTGGTTGCAACAGACTATCGACCGAGTAAGCCGAAGCAGATTGCGGCAAAGCTCAAATTAGATATTGCAGAAACCAAAGAACTCAAGCGAGTCATCAAGCAGCTAGTACTGGAAGGTAGGTTAATTTATGGATCAAACCACCTCGTACTCAGTGTTGGCTCCATCGGCGGTCCAAACGATACTCTGCGTGGAACTTTCCGAAGAGCCATGGGCGCTGGCTTCGGCTTCGTAAGACCGAACCACAGCGATGAAGGGTCGTCTAAAGAGGATATCTTTGTGCCCGAAGGAAAAACAAAAGGAGCGATAGAAGGGGATCTGGTGGAAGTTGCTATTCGTGAATCTCGGCGTGGGGGCACTGAAGGGCAAATCATAGAAATCTTGGAGCGTGCCCGCCGTCAATTCACCGCGACCTACATATTGGCACAAGGTAAACCTAGTGTCTTGGTGGACGGAGTCCCGTTCAAAAACCCCATCTCAGTAGGTGATGTAAGGGGACTCCCACTTGAAGTGAATGACAAGGTTTTCATCGAGATCGTAGATTTTCCAGAATTCGATGGCGACAGCGGTGATGCGATCATATTGGAGCGTTTAGGCAGCAATAAGAATCCGGCAATCGATACCATAACTATCATGCGGCAGTATGGTCTCCCGGAAGGCTTTCCGGAGGAGGTAATTCAAGCGGCTCGGCTAGAGTCGGATCAATTCAACGAAGACGTGATACCCAGTGGCCGAACAGATCTAACGAATCTTGTAACGGTTACTATTGACCCGCACGATGCCCGAGATTTTGACGATGCAATTTCTCTTCAGAAAGAAGAAGGTCGATGGCGATTATGGGTACACATCGCAGATGTTGGAAACTTCGTAAAAGCCAACTCACCAATCGATGAGGAAGCAGAGCGACGAGCAACGAGTGTATACCTGCCTGATCGTGTATTGCCAATGATTCCTGAAATCATCAGCAACCACCTTGCGAGTCTACAACCCCACAGAAGAAGGTTTTCAAAGACAGTAGAGATTGAGTTACTAGATGATCTCACCATCACACATACCCAAGTCCACAATGCGGTTATTCAGAGTGATATGCGACTGAATTATGATCAGGTGGATCAGTATCTGTCCTCTCCGACCCTGTTTGAAAACAAGTGGGACAAAGAAGTCTGTGAACTGCTCAATCACATGCACCATATCGCGATGTTAATGAGGAAACGGAGATTCAAAAGTGGATCACTCTCCCTAGAACTTCTTGACATTAAATTGGATCTCGACAGATCAGGAAAAGTTAAAGGCGCATTTCGCGTTGAACACACCGAAAGTCATCAGATCATCGAAGAATTCATGCTCGCTGCGAATCAAGCTGTTGCAACATGGCTCGATGATCAGCAACTGAACTTTCTCAGAAGGGTACATCCCGCCCCAGATCGCAGAAAACTACGACAATTAGAAAATTTTGTCAAAGATATAGGTATTCCAGCGGATTCGATGGAAAGTCGTTTTGAAATACAACGGGTTCTCAACGAAGTTGCCAACACGCCTCTTGAAGATGCGGTTAATTTCGCCGTTCTCAAAAGCATGAGCAAAGCCGTTTATGCGCCAGATCCCGAAGGGCACTACGCGTTGGACATGCATCACTACTGTCACTTCACAAGCCCAATTCGGCGATATCCAGATCTAACTATTCATCGACTGATTGACGCTTTATTAGATGGGAAATCGACACCAGATTCTCCGTATCCAATGCTACTAAAGCTAGGACATCATTGCAGCGACATGGAACGCAACGCAGCTTTAGCGGAACGAGAATTGATTCACATCAAACTGCTACACTTTCTCAACAAACATATCGGTGAAAGTATGGAAGCTGTAGTCAGCAAGGTATTTGCTGATGGAATCCACGCCAGATGTGTAAAGATACCTGTAGACGGATTCATTCCTGTTAATAGACTACCGGCCGATAACTATCGCTTCGAGAGACGAGGGCAAATGCTCAGCGGTTTTCGCGATGGAAATCGATTCCGTTTGGGTGATCAAATCAGCGTTAGAATCGCGAGAATTGATCTCCAAGACAGGCAACTGTTTTTTGACCTCATCAAGAATCACACATCACACCTTGATGCTACACCCGGGAGATCCCAAAGCGGTAGATCCAAGTATAAAATGAAGCGGAAGAAAGATCGACGAGATAAAAAAAAGAAAAGAAGACGTTAATCACTGGCGTTCATCAAGCGATACTAATTTTTTTGGTCTAGTTCTTTTGGTAAAGAATCATTCTTATCTCGTCACACCTGTGGTTTTCCAAGATGCACCAAATAGATCGATACATTCTGACCAGGTTGGATAAGTTGATGACGCACCCACAAAAAAAGCTTATTTCATAGTTGTGACTCTGCTTACCAAAGCGTGAAAAGGGGTGCAAAGAAATCACTATTAAGGTCCGGCAAAGTGCGTCAACTTTTATTCCTCGTTGTGATTCTGGTGATCTCAACCAAGACCTTATTGATCTTTCTTGCAGGACCAGTGGCCTTGGAGAGGGATTCACTCGGCTACTGGAATCTCAGCACATCTGTGATGCAGGGTGATATTCTCCTAATGTCCGAACCCATCGCTTACCGGACGCCGGTTTATCCGTGGTTCCTTGCAGTCTGTCGACTAATTGCAGGAGAACACTCTCTCTGGCTGATCACGCTATTGCAGGGATTACTCTACGTTTGCACCGTATATCTGGCTGCAAATCTTGCATTTAAAATGACTAAACTTCCCCAGTCAAAATTATTTACTGCTCTGGCAATGCTCCCCGCCATCTCGGCAGTTCAATACACTA
>JAYYHM010000183.1:0-5193 GCA_036148415.1 Planctomycetota bacterium | reverse complement strand
CTCGTTTCTCATCACTCGAGTTGGGTCTGGAAGCGAGTGCTCAAGCTGGCAATTGTGATAGCGGCTATAGTTGTGCTTACGCTTCAAATATGTCGTGGCGTGGTCCCACCAATCCAGTCGCCAAGGAGATTGATCCCGGCGCTGTGTTTGACCGTCTATTTTCTGGTCAAACCTCAAAAGAAACGCGAAGGGCGAAGACAACCCGAGAAAAATATCGAAAGAGTATTTTGGATTTTGTTCTTGAGGATGCAAAGTCCTTGCATCAAAAGCTACCCGCAGTGGATCGGCGCAAGCTCGATGAATACCTTTACTCGGTTCGTGATGTTGAAAATCGATTGGTCGGAGTGGAACGTTTGGAATTTACTGAAGAAGGTGTGCCAGATTTTCCTCGGCCTGCTGGTGTTCCTCAGGATTTGGCCAAGCATTCGGAGCTGATGTTCGACATGATGACGCTCGCGATGCAAACGGATAGTTCTAGGATTTTATCCTTTATGTTCACCAATGCGGGTAGCAACCGTAGTTATCCAGAAATTGGTGTTTCTGAGGGGCATCATGAGTCTTCGCATCATGGTAAAAGCGAACATAAACAACAGAACATTGCCAAGATCAATCGATTCCATATCGATCGTTTCGCATACTTTCTTTCTCGACTCAGCCAGGTGCGTGAAAATAATGGTAAGACTCTACTAGAAAATAGCATGGTTGTTTACGGAAGTGGCATCAGTGATGGAGACCGCCATAATCATGACGATCTGCCGATACTCCTTGCGGGTGCCGGTGCGGGACGCATCCAGACAGGAAGGCATATCCGATATGAGAATGGGACTCCGCTGTGCAATCTCTATCTTTGGATGATGCGGCAGATGGGGGCTAAAGCAGAGAGTTTTGGCGATAGCACATCCGAGATCACCGGCCTTTCAAGTCCTGCTTGATTACCAGAGTGACGTCGACCTCACTTTTCTTCGCTCGAAACCACAATCTCATTGAAATGGCCACCGTCAAAGTAAGTCTTGGCAGCGGAGGATACATCGTCGACGGTCACGCTGCGTATCCGATTAAGTCTATCGTCGGTACTAAGGTGTTCTTGGTTGGTTAACCAACGACTTCCCAAACCGAATAGACGATTGCTGGGCCGTTCGCTCTGCATGATAATTCCCGCCGACGCTTTATTGATGGTCTGGTTAAGTTCATCGTCGGTCACTCCGTGAAGTGCCACATCATTAAAGATGCTCTCAATCTGTTTTCGATTGGCAATCAGATCATCGGGGGAGCAGACCAGGTACGTGAACCAGGCACCGCAATCGGTGAACTCATGTGGCCATACTGTCGCCACTTCTGCCCGTCCCGTGTCGATCAAATCCCAGAACATTCGGCTTCCACCCTCGTCGCCGAGGATGGAGGCGAGCACCCTCGATGCGTAGCGATCTGACGATGATTCAGAGGGCCCATCACCAATCCTGACAAGATAGGATTGGTGAAGATCAGGAACATAGAGATGATGATCCAGTGCGATTCCGTCAGGAAGGGTCTGCGGATCATCAGGTTGAAAACCCACGCTGCTTACATCGGGTCGTGAGTTCCAAGAAATGGTTAGTTTTTCAACCTGATTTACCAGTCCATCAAAGTCAATATTGCCTGTTGCCGCCAACACCATATTATCGGGGCGATACATGGTCGAGAAATATTCACGCATTTTTGAAGCCGTCATGGCGCGAATCGATTCGGCAGTACCGAGTACCCTTCGTCCTAGACCACGCGGGCCATAATGCACTTCCATGGATCTTTCGAATGCACCGAATGGTGGTTGATCTTCGTACTTCGCGATCTCCTCGAGGATTACCTTGCGTTCAACTTCGAACTCCTCGTTAGATAACGCGGGAGAGAGCATGTCTGTCAATAGATCAACTAATTTATCCTGAAACTTGGGTAGGACGGTGGCGTAATAAACCGTTTGTTCTTCAGTGGTGTAAGCATTCCCTTGGCCACCAAGTTCATCAAGTTCACGACTCACGTCCGCTGCTGATCTCTTCTCTGTTCCCTTAAACATCATGTGCTCTAGGAAATGACTGAGACCTGATTGTTGATCCGTTTCATTGCGTGATCCGGCTTGGACAAAGTAACCCAACGCGGCGGAGTAGCCTCTTGAATCAATTTCTGCTGCAACGCGGAGACCATTGCTGAGTGTGGTTTCACGAAATTCAGGCATGCTCAATTCACTGAAGAGGTGTGCGAATCTTGAGGGTTTGATAGACGATCTGGACCCAATGTGACGATTCGGTAATCACCTGGAGGGTGTGCTTTCCAGTATTCGCGGACTTGATCAAGCGTCAGAGCTTCAATTGCAGATTCCAGTTCCTCGGTAGAGATTGGATGTCCAAGCTGATAATAATCAGATGCGAGAGAGGAAGCTCGTGAGGCGCTGGACTCCTGCTCCATGATCAATAGGCTTTGGATCCTGGTCTGCCATCTTCTTAATTCTGCTTCGTTCAGATCATCCACAAGATGGCTAATTTCGTGCAGAGTGACATCAAGGGTTTGTTGAGCTCTTTCCGGAGTCGTTCCTGCATACCCAAAAACACCAGCATCCTGCTTCAAAGAGTGGCAGCTTGCGGTCACTGTGTAGCAGAGACCCTGTTGTTCTCGGACTCGATCAAACAGGCGACTGCTCATGCCATCGCTGAGGATTCCAATCCCCGCTCTCATTCTGAAATAATCAGGGTGGCCATAGGGAATCGTTCTGTAAGCAAAGCCGATATGCGTTTGACTTGAATCGGAGTGGATATGTTCATAACCACCCTCTCCGGAGGCGGCTTCCTGATCGGTTACAGGATTGGACTGCCACTGACCGAACGAATCTTCTACCCACTGGTAGGCGAGAGTTGAGTCCACATTGCCAGCTATTGCAATGATGGATTCCCCAGCATGGTAATGAGATTCAAAAAACTCTCTCACATCGCTCTGTGTAATCTTGCTGATCCCTTCCTCCGTTCCATTGGATGGTCGTCCTAGCACGGGGCCGTAATGCATCTGCCGGAGTGTTTGCATCACGCGATGTGTCGGCTCATCCCGATTGGCTCGGATTTCCTGAAGCGACATCATCCTTGCGTCTTCCAACTGATCTTCAGGCAGATGTGGGTTCTGCACAATCTGAGCGTAAAGTTCAATGGCTTCCTTTAACGACTCCGCAGGCATCGAGGCACCAAAATTTGATGTCGACACGCTGACGCCAGAAGAGCGATCCATGCCCAAGTTGTCTTGAATGGCAACTAAATCCCGACTGCTATGCTTGCCAGCGCCTCGTTGAACCATTTCACAGGTCAATCCGCTGAGCCCCCCAAGATCGCGCGGTTCCACATCAACACCGGCACGAATGGCGATCGAAAAAGCCGCGGTACGTAGCCAAGGCATTGGCTGAACTAAAACGGTCATGCCATTGCTGAGTTGTTTCCAGGTGATTTCAGAACTGGTGGGTGACTTGCTCAGTGGAGGACTCCATGGGAGAAAGGGATGGCTGCTAGTCTGTCGAGACTGACAGTTATTGATCGAAGGGTTGTGAGGTTTAAGAGTTATCCAAGGCCACTAATAGAAACGACTTCGACGGTCTTCACTCGTCCAATCAAAGTATGACTACTCGCGTCATCAATTTGAACCTGCATGAACTCCCCTGCTTGGCGAAGATTTCCATCAAAAACAACAATCCTATCGCAGTGTGTACGACCCGTCATTTGGACGATTGATGGATCGCTGTTTTGCTTGTTTTTCTTGCTTGGTCCCTCCACAAGAACATCCACCACTTGACCAACCAGCTTCAGGTTGTCTTCTTTGGCAATGCGATTTTGCACTTCTAAAAGCTCATTATTGCGGCGCACCTTGACTTCCCTCGGAATGTCATCGGGAAGGGTGTCTGCCGCTTTGGTACCGGGGCGGACGCTGTACTGGAAAATAAAGCTGTTCTTGAATCGACACCGTTCTAGTAACTGAATCGACTTTTGGAAGTCTGTCTCGGTTTCTCCACTAAAGCCGACAATGAAATCGCTGCTCACCGTAGCCTCAGGAAGTACTCGCTCAATCCTCTCAAACATCTCCATGTAGTCCTTGACCGTGTATCCCCGTTTCATCCGTTTTAACACCGTGTCCGAACCGCTCTGAGCGGGTACGTGTAAGTAGGGAGATACCTTCGGAAGATCCCGGATCGTTTCGAGAAGTCGCTCCGTCATGTCTTTAGGATAATTTGTCACAAACTTAATTCGGCTAAGCCCCTCTACTTCGTGAAGATTCTCAAGTAAGGCTGCCATGTCGGTGTGAGTTCCATCTTCATGGCGAAACTTGTAACTGTTAACCGTTTGACCAAGCAAAGTGATCTCCTTGGCGCCCTGTTCGGCAAGGGTTCTGGCTTCTGAAACGATTTGTTCCGGTGATCGTCCCTGTTCGGGACCTCTAGTATTTGGCACAACGCAGTATGTGCAGAATTTGTCACAACCAATTTGAATGCGAAGGTACGCTTGAAAGGGCGTGGGTCGCATCGTGGGGTCGCGGAGTGGATCAAAGGTTTCGTGGCTCCTGGCGATCACCGCCTGCGAGCCATCTTTGCGTGATAGCGACACCGCCATCTGTCTGCCTTCACCCTCTTCAATTTTTTGAAGCAATCCCGGGATCGTGTGAAGCTGCCCCGGGCCAACCACCAAGTCAACATAAGGAGCTCGTTTGAAGATGATTTCTTGATCCTTTTGCGCCATGCAGCCCATCACCCCGATCGTTTTCTCTGGATGCTTATCTTTGTCTTGTCGAATCGTCCCGAGCGCACTATAGACCTTCTCCTCAGCGTGTTCACGAACACTGCAAGTGTTGTACAGAACACAGTCGGCTTCTTGAGGCGTATCTACTACCACGTACCCGTGCCGCTTCAGATCTGCAATCACCATCTCGCTGTCCAAAACGTTCATCTGACAGCCAACGGTTCTGATGTAGACTTTTTTCATCTTTTAATCTGTCGTTGTGCGCGTAGCCTTCGCTACATGTAATTGAGTCGCTATTCCAGTGCAAACTCGAAGGTCATGATGCCAGAGCAGCAATGTGCCAGTGTGTCGCTGCAAAGAGATTTCCATTCCAAGAGGGCGATCGCTCCGTTACTCCAAGCAGGAGTGATTGACCCGCACATCATGAATCGGCAGACTTCCGTTTTTCACAAGGATT
>JAYYHM010000182.1:0-4580 GCA_036148415.1 Planctomycetota bacterium | reverse complement strand
CTCCCATGTGGGACCGTTCGTCAGATTGGATAGGAGAAGGCTATATTGGATTTGACCGTTTCGAACAAGCCAACGATTGGTCTCATCGGATTTCTGGATGGTGATCGCGGTTCCTTCTTGTGGAGCTTCACCAAGTTCTCGTAGCAGGCGAGTGACTTCTTTCTGGAGTGGCTCATCTGGGCTCTTTGATTTTGAGGTGAGGGTAGCCAGTAGTTCGCCGTTACCTCGGTGCGCGTAGGGTGGACGCCAGCTCTGATGAGCGATCCAATTCGTGCCAAAGAATGCTATCGCTACCAGCAGGCAACCGAGCGAAAACGGCAAAACTGTTGATCGATCTTTGATTAAAAATATCAATCCCCACAAAGCGGTCATGGAGAGTGCTGGTAACTCGTTGGCTGCGCCCATGGCGGCTGTGAAGCCAGCTAGCAGTGCGTACTTAAAGGGGATCACGGACGTTTTGGTCTCTGCTTGATGATGATCTCGCATGTAGATCCACATCACGATGGCAGTGGAAGTGCAGGCGAGAAGGTGATTATTCAGCGAGATAGCAAACGGCAAAACCATCGTTCCAAAGCAGGTGCTTGCTGCAGCGAGTTGCCGGCCCCAATCGGACTTGAGGAGTCGGTGTGTGGTTGCAATGGTGGCGTAGAAAAAGATGGCTAGGAGTGGAAGATTGAATAGCAATAAGATCATACGCGGTATGTAAGCGGGATATTGCGTCAGAGTCATCCCCGTAATCTGGTGGACAATCCAATAAACCCCGGCCACCATCGTAGCCAGCAGCGGAGGTTTACTACTGTAGTAATGTTGTGATCCATCAGCTCCAAGGTGCCTCACTTTGTCAATCGAATTCCAGGGTCTGCGATTCCGGTAGATTGGGTTAGCAATCGCAATCTGTTCATCAATGACATAGGTCCCTCGCTCAACAAGACATGCGACGGTAGCCCAGCGACTGCGGTCATTGGCACTTAAGAAAGCGGTGTCCCCTTCCCTACTCGTGACAACCGTAATGCGACCCGCTGTCAGAGCGAGCGCTAGAAAGATAAGTAGGTGATAGGTCTGCCATAGTGACTTGGAACAACTTGTCGAGTTGCACGGTTGTTGCGCGTTGGATTCGACTGGGTTCGTCATGATGGGTCCTCACTGATCCCGCCGATGCGTTCACAAACGCTGTAACCTTGCTCCGATGACTGAGTCCGAGAGACAAAGAGTTCCGCGAGTAATCCCGCTAGTAAAAATTGAGCCCCAAGGAGAAGGGTGAGCATGCAGTAGTAAAAGATTGCAGTTTCGTGAAGGTGAAGTGCTTCCCAATGATCTACCACGCGAGTGACACACCACATCAGGGAAAGGTAGGTCATTCCTGCCCCGCCGAGAGCGAAGAAAAGCATTCCGAAGCCTCCAATTAGATGGAGCGGCCTTGAGGAAAAGCTCGTCAGCAGGTAGATCGTCATCAAATCAAGGAAACCCTTCAGGATTCTGGAGACGCCATACTTCGAGCTGCCATGTTCTCTGGCGTGATGCTCGACTTCAATCTCTCCCACACGCCAACCATGTGCTGCAGCGAGCACGGGGACAAAACGGTGCCGTTCACCGTAAAGCTGGACCTCTTCGAATATTTCTCGACGATACGCTTTGAAGCCACAATTGTGATCATGGAGTTTTACGCCCGTCAGCCGACTGACAAGCCAATTGAATACCCGACTAGGAAACACTTTATGCCATGGATCGTGGCGAACTCGTTTCCAACCACTAACCACGTCATACCCCGAATCCAGCTTCTCGATAAAACGTGGGATTTCTTTTGGATCATCTTGGAGATCTGCATCCATAGTGATGACGATATCGCCTTGGCATGCAGCGAAACCAGCAGCGAGTGCTGCGGCCTTCCCAAAGTTTCTGCGGAAGCGAATCGCTAAAGTTTTTTCGTGTCTCTCTGATAAAGTTTGCATGACGGACCAAGATCGATCTGTCGAGCCATCATCCACGAAGATGATCTGCGCATCCAATTCCTTTTGCTCACATGTCGAAAGGATTCGCCCGTGTAAGTCTGGCAGCGATAGTTCTTCATCCATCGATGGAATAACGAAAGAGATGGAGCGATTCATTGAAACGGCCATGGGTGGTAAGCGATGAAGTCCTACAGATAAGTTCTGTGGAGGTAGCTTGTGGGGTGGGACTACTATTATGGCCATCCCGCTTACAGATGCCACATCGAAGCCATGACGATCAAGGGAAAATCAACCAATAGCTGCTCCAAGTTGGGTAAACCTGTAGTGATTAAAAACCGGATCCGTTTTCCTGTGACACGAGTTGATAGGGTGCTTTGAATCCGCTTGCTGAGGCTCGTGAGAGAAAAGTCCGTCATCGGATTTTACTTTTCCGAGCGTGCGTAGGGTTTTTTTCCACAGATGCATGGAAAAACGGCGTGCCGAACCCCGCTGAGATGCGATCTCGTCTATAAACTTCCTCGATCACTCTTTTGAACATTGATTTCAAGGGTATTGGATTCTTCTCTCTGAGACTTGCTTCACCATTCGGTTAACATCTGATGAAACCATCTGAAACGATTTCACCAGAGCGTCAGTACAACACCAAGTTGGGACTGATTCTCTTTGGTATTTATCTCATTTTATATCTAGGTTTTGTTTTCGGTAATGCGTTTGTAGCCGATGCCATGGAAACCAAGGTGTTCATGGGCTTGAATTTGGCGATCGTTTACGGATTCGCTTTGATCAAAATGGCCTTTGTTCTTTCCCTGATCTACGGCTGGATGTGTCGTTCCGAGCCCAGTGAAGCTTCCGCAGGAGAAACGTCAACTGAGATGGATGCTTCAACGGAGGTCCAAGAATGATTTACGATCCGGCGCCGATGGCGATAGTGATATTTTCTTTGTTTGTGGTGGGAACCGTTGCCCTGAGTTTTTACTTGGGTCGGCGGGCGAATTCCTCAGAAGGTTACTTTGCTGCCCACGGCCAGATTCCTTGGTTTGTAAACGGTGTAGCGTTTGCGGGCGACTACCTCTCTGCTGCTTCTTTTCTGGGCATCTGTGGGATGATCGCAGCCTATGGTTATGATGGATTTCTCTATTCAATTGGATTTTTGGCGGGGTGGATTGTCGCTCTGTTCGTGATTGCTGAACCCATGAAACGGCTCGGTCGATTCACTTTTGCAGATGCACTCGATGCGAATTTTGACTCGCGTGGTATTAAGGCTGCTGCCGGGATCAGTACGCTCGTGGTGAGTGTCTTCTACTTGATTCCCCAGATGGTGGGTGCCGGATCATTAATTCAGCCGTTACTTGGTTATCCACACTGGGTGGGGGTGGTTCTAGTTTGGATTGTTGTGATCACGATTGTTGTGACCGCGGGAATGGTCTCGACCACTTGGGTGCAGTTTTTTAAGGGATCGCTGCTAGTCGTTTTTAGTGCGATCCTGGTCATCATGGTGCTCAATAAAGGGCTTACTGTCGACAATGAAACCTTTGAAGTTCTTGGGCCCTTTGATTCCATGCAGTTGGCCGAAGATAAAATCGATGGCCGTGTGGTGCTGAAGGCGGAAGATGGATGGGGAGGGGATCCCAGCTCAGGCAATGAGGATACGGTTAGCTTTATTCGATTGGAGTCCAGGTCGGGTGTTGGATTTGACATCTATCATGTGGAGGCAGTGAGTGAGTCGGATGGAAAGTTCCTGCTGCGTCAGGCGCAAGCCATCACGGTGGCCGACGGGAAAGTGAGTATCGATGGTGCCCCGCGGGGAACCGGGGAGACGGAGAAGCAATTGCTTCCGGTGGGACGCCTATCCAAATTACCGGAGGATCAATCCACCACTGGACCGTTGGGACCTGTAAGTTACTTCACCACGCTATCGGAAAGTGAGGTCATGTTGTGGGGTAACCAAGCCCTGAAGCATTCCAGTGGGGCAACGACCACCGTTTATTACCAGAAACCAACACAAGGCAATCGAGTTTTGCGGCCCGGTGAGCACCCGAAGTTCCGAGGGATCCGCGGCGGCGCGATGAAAGATCGGATGAATTTCTTATCTTTGATGTTAGCGCTATTCTGCGGCACTGCCTCGCTGCCTCATATTCTGATTCGTTACTACACCGTCAAAGATGGCGCTGCGGCTCGAAAGAGCACCATCGTTGGCATTGCGACGATCGGCTTCTTCTATGTGCTGACCCTGTATCTTGGGCTAGGGGCCATGACCAGTGGATCTTTGGATCTCACCGATACGAATATGGCGGCACCGCTGCTCGCTCGTAGTATCAGTCCGTGGTTGTTTGCCGTGATTTCAGCGATAGCATTCACAACCGTGCTCGGAACCGTGAGCGGTTTGATTCTCGCAAGTAGCGGAGCCGTTGCGCACGATTTGCTGTCGGGAGTCTTGGGTGTCAAACTCACCAGCGACCAACAAGTTCGGGTTGCAAAGATCGCTGCCGTTGTCGTCGGCTTGATTGCGATCGTCCTTGGCATTCTGTTTAAAGAACTCAACGTGGGTTACTTGGTCGGCTGGGCCTTCAGTATCGCAGCGAGTGCGAATCTGCCAGCTCTCGTGATGCTGTTGTTCTGGAAGGGGACCAC
>JAYYHM010000181.1:0-4360 GCA_036148415.1 Planctomycetota bacterium | reverse complement strand
AGTGTGTTGGCAGACCTGTTTAGCAGTCAGCAGGCAAAGCGATTGTTTGGAAGAGTAGCCTCCGGGGGAACAATCGGTGCCATTTGCGGTTCCTTGGCAACCGGTGGGTTAGTCGACAACTTGTCGATTCCATGGTTGATGCTTTTTCCTACCGTGCTTTTGGAACTAGGTTTAATTTTTTGCCGCGGTCTTGAGTTCAACGCTAGAGCATGGAACCGTGTATCTGTGGTTGATCAAGGTGATATGGAGGAAGCCGGGAATCATAGTAGCAGCTTGTTATCCGGTGTATCTCATGTTTGGAAGTCTGGATATCTGCTGAGGGTATGTGCCTTCCTCATGCTTGTTCAAGCATTTGGAACACTGCTCTACGTTAAGCAAGCGGAGATTGTCAAGGAGGAGATAGTCACTACTGAAGCGAAAATCAAGTTCTTTGCCAATGTTGACCTATGGTCACAATCCTTGACACTAGGTTTGCAATTTCTAGTTGCGGGCTGGCTGATGCGTAAGTCCGGCGTGGCACTTGCGTTGACTCTACTTCCGTTTGCTTATTTTTCTTCTCTTTCTTCGCTTGCAATCAGCCCAGAATTAAGCGTTCTCGCGATCGTGATGGTTGCTACACGATCATGTGCCTACGGTTTCACCGTTCCTGCACGTGAAGTACTATTCACGGTTGTCAGCCGAGAAGATAAATACAAGGCAAAGAATTTCATCGATACGGTTGTCGTGCGAGGTGGAGATACAATTTCCATGCAATTGATAGGATTGATGCAAGGTTTGGGTTTATCTGTCTATTCACTCAGCCTTTTCGCATTACCTTTATCCATCTGCTGGGCTTATCTGGCATGGATGCTCGGAAAGAAACAAGCTGACTTGCAGAAGTCTTCGGTTAGCACTTATCGATGACGATTGTGAGCGAGTGCTAAGGGTAGATCGATCCATCTGGAGATAGGAAAGATCAATGACATGGTCAGAGGGCAATTCTGCCATGTTGCAAATTCATAGGGAAGAAGTTCTTTGAAGATCGACGTTGAAGTCAAATCGGCTAACGTCCAAAAGCTTATCGCCCAAGTCAGATCACTGAGAGAAATCAGTTTTCTCATCAATGAAAAATACGAAACCGTGATGGTGAGTAGGAATTTAAAAAATATTAATGAAACGAGAATCGAGGGTAAGTATTTGAAAGCTGCTATGGCTTCACGTTCTGTACTTTCCCAGTCGGTTTGGCTTTGAGTCAATCAATTGGGGTGAACAGTCAGATCAGAAAGTTAACGTGCTTGAAGCGGTGGGGTCTTTTCCCTCGAGAGAGAGCAGAGCGAGGAGTAAAAAGCCCGGGCCATCTCTCGAATCACAAATGTCTGCACCCTCTCTGCTCCGGAACATCCCCATCTGAGGTTCATAAAGGGTAAGCATCGCTTCATCACCAAGGCGTAGAGCAAATTGCTGAGAGGAATGATCCCGCGTAGCCACTCCAACATGCTGAAAGAAATGGATGAGTCTGCCGAAGGCTTCAGCTTGATTTATTTTCAAGGATGCTTCATCAATTGATTTTCGGAAGAATTCTGAGCGATGTGTTACCGCTTTTAAAAATCGAGCATCCTTTGTGAACTGCCAAGCGATTAAATAAGCTTCACCCAATATCAATTCATTACGTAGCCACTTATTCGCTTCCGTTCTATCCCGTGGAATGACCAGTTTGTCATGAGATTTGCTTTCCACGTTGAGGGTCGCTTGCTTCAGGCTTCTGTCGACCTCTCTGACCAACTCCGCTAAATCCTCGTTCGCTTGGTCGTCAGGATAATGCTCACTGATATCACTCAATGCGATCAGCGCTTTGAGCCAAAGACCTTTCACATTAGCGGAACACTGGGTTACCTGATCGATTCGCTCGCTGCCCGATTTGAGGAGCGAAACTGCTAGGCCAATCATTGATTCTGCAGCCGCTGGGTAACTCTCGGCGAGCCAAGCAAAAGAGAGTAAGGCGATCGATTGATTAATGATTTCCGTAGAAGCCAGATTATTGCTAACAAGGGGAGCAGGCTTTGCGAAGTGCCCTTGGTTTGGCTCATTGAGGAGTGTTTTGACTCGAAACTTCGTGAACCGTACAGATTCCTTCGCGAGAATTTCCCAAGCGGGTGCATGATGTTGGAGCAATCCCTCTGAGATGTCCTCTTCAAATTGATCTGAGATTAAGTCATAGAATTGATGGAGTGCAATTCCATAGGGGTCATTCGTATTCGGAGAGAGCAACGCTAGATGCTCTTGGAGGTATCGTGTGATTGAATCTTGGTAACACTTACATCCAGTCCTGCGGCCCATTTCTATGGCTGCTACCATTGTCGCTTGGTCAAGGTAGAGATTGGCTTGCGTCCATCTTAGTGGGGTATCTTCGTTCTGCAGTTCTTCTAATTTTTCTGGGAGCTTAGAAGTACGGATATCGATCTGACCTAGCCAGATACCTGTCGCTTTCTTTCCGTATTCATCGAGGCAGTAGTCTGTCACGTAACCTAGGTGTGCTTCCACGGCCTCGGTTTTGCTTGGCAGCGTATCACGAGGAACGGGAATTAAGGTTCCTTTCTCCTGAGCCGGTAGAGAGCTATCTGGATTGGGGACCACACCCAAATTGAGAAAAAGATGAATGAGGCAGCAGAAGACAATAAGCCGAAGTTGCATAGCTTGGTCAAGGGGATGGTGTTGGTGTGAAGGGAAGCAGGGAGTAGTTGAGGGGTTTCAATTGTTTGATTGTATCCTGAGAAACATAGGAGTCCTTCTGCGTTTTAGGATTCGGTCATTTCTTATTCTCAATCAGAAGTGGCGCTCGGATCAAAGGCCTTTTGAGGCACCATTGTGTGATCCATTCACCTCTCCAATCCAAACTGATCTTGATATTGATGAGGAAAACTTGCGATAGAACTACTTTCGGACAGCTGGGCAAGGTGGATTTGGCAGTTTGATGACAAATTACCATTTTGTTGCCGCATGACGATCTGTAACTGATTGTGTGCCACGCTGATACGCCCTCGAGTATCAGCCTTGGCTTAGGAAGAAGCTGAATTTCAAATGCTCGCATTCAATAGAAAAATACGATTTTGCTTGATGCTCTGGTTTGGAGTCTTCGTATGCATGATTCTTTTCAATTCCAATGAGCTAGAAGCCCAAAGCCCAAATCCGCCAAGCGCGATGAAGCGATTTGCAGATCGGATGAATCCAATGCGCTGGCAGCTACCTGATTTTCGATCCCAGCCCTCCAAAACAGCAGAACGAACCGGTAAACAGGAAAATAAAGCTGGTTTCTTTGATGACGTTTCAAACATCACGAAAAAAGGGTGGTTAAAAACCAAAGACCTGTTCAATCCTTCTCGATACAATCCGGCGAGGCTTATGCCCGCATCAACTCGAACTAAACCTAATCATGTCGAGCGAGAGGAAACGGGTTTTTGGCGCAGCTTGTTTTCGCCTAAACCCGAGCCTCAGGAAATCAGTAACGTCAATGACTTCCTTCGACAGTCACGACCTGGAATGTAGATCGGGAAGGTCACTTCTGATGGATTACCTGTCTTTTGCAGTGTCGCGTCTTCGATGCAATGTTCGGGGACTTCTCCGAAGCTTCTTAGCGTTCTAAATCTCCCATCCTTCTCGATAGGGTCTCTGAATTTCTTTGGAAAGATTCGGTTCATCGAGAACGGTCATCTTCTCCCCGTCCCATTTTAATTCTCGGTTAGGGTGTTTCTGTGCCAGAACACCCAGGAGTATGGTCTCTGTCAATGGCCCTGCGAGCGAGAAATTCGATTCGCTTTGATCTATCTTTCCATCGATCGCATCAAACCATTCTTTGTAATTATCCTCTTCCCTCGCACGGTGAATGGATGGCTCTGGCCATTGGAAGCCGTCGATGTGATTACTCGTTTTCAAGACCCAATTATTTCTGTTGCGATTAAAGAATAGCTTTCCTTCTTCGCCCATAATCACGCTGCCGTAGTCCTTGAAGCTGTATCCATCGAGAATGTCACTGTCCGGATGGTTGTATTCTTCGGACTCTTTTTTTAACGTCCATGTCTTAGGATCAAATTCAGCATCGATGTAGCCATCGTACCAATGGAATTGGAATCCCTTCTTGCTCGCATAGGGGCTTGAATCAAAATCCCAAGTGATGACGGAATTGATCGGTGGAGAGAGTGGTGTAGCACCAGATTGTTTCGCTTTAACGGATATGGGAGCAAGAGGTTTGCTTCCGTCCACCTGCATTGCCCAGTAACCCATATCCATGATGTGACATGCCATATCACCCAGAGCCCCAGTCCCGTAATTCCACCAGCCTCTCCAAGCAAACGGTGCGATAAGCGGACTGTAATCAACCCATGGT
>JAYYHM010000180.1:0-4743 GCA_036148415.1 Planctomycetota bacterium | reverse complement strand
GAGTACCCGGGACTCCCGCTTCGGCTGCTTACGCTGATGACGCTTATGCGTTAGCCAATAATGGAAAAGCCTACTCTGCAATGGGCACATCGCTTTGGTTCAGCGTTTGTGGTGGTGTGTTTGGTGCGATTCTCTTGATGCTTATCGGTCACCGATTAGCGATGGCGGCTTCATGGTTTAGTGTTGCTGAGTACTTTTGGCTTTACTTGATTGGACTGAGTTGCGCGGTGGTGGTGGGCAGGCATGGTGTTCTGCGCAGCGCTACGGGACTCGCCATGGGACTGCTACTTTCGACGGTGGGTCTGAGTGCTGTCTACGGTCAAGCTCGATTCACGTTTGGGCACCCAGAGTTATTTCAGGGTATCAATTTTATTCCGGCTATGATCGGATTATTTGGCTTCAGCGAAGTACTCAGGAACCTATCTTGGAGGGAAGGGAAACAGGTGCTGTGTGGAGAGACACGGCGTGAGTCAAAAATCCTAGGTGACGCCCTCGTTCGGTTTCGCAAGCATCCTGGATCTTGGTGTCGGTCCAGCCTTCTGGGGACATTAATCGGAGCGTTACCCGGAGCGGGAGCCGATATGGCAGCATGGGTCTGTGTCTCGGTATCAAAGCGATTCAGCAAGACCCCGGGAAAATATGGCCAAGGATCTACTCAAGCGATTGCGGATGCCTGCTCAGCAAATTCATCTTCGCTGGCTGCTGCGTGGATCCCCGCACTGGTATTCGGTATACCCGGTGACTCCGTGACCGCAATTGTGATTGGTGTTCTCTATATGAAGAACTTAAAGCCCGGGCCTGAGATTTTTGAACAGCAAGGAGTTTTGGTTTACAGCTTGTATTTTATCTTTCTGCTGGCCAATCTTGTCATGTTGCCGTTTGGCTGGATGGCAATTCGTCTTGGTCGGCAAGTCTTGCGTGTCCCGAAATTTGTGCTTCTTCCAATCATCACGCTTTTTTGCATTGTCGGCGCTTATGCAGTTAACGGAAGTCGCTTTGATGTCTTGTTGATGATTGGGTTTGGATTGCTCGGTCTTATGTGTGAACGCTATCGGATTTCTATCGGAGCGATCGTCTTAGGGTTGATCCTCGGTGGCCCACTGGAGGAACGCTTCGTGCAGACCCTTTCTGGAAATCAGGGGAGCTTGATTGGGTTTGTGGATCGACCCGTCTCCGCCGCGTTGGCATTGATTTGTTGTGCGATTTGGTTTCGTGTGGTGCGAGCCGCTTGGAAAACAAGACAAGGTGAAATCATTTCATGAACAGGCAAGCGAGCATTTGCACTACACGAACCTGCGCTGTCGAAATATAAAAACATCACCACGTTATCTTTATCATCAAACTACAGGGAAGACTTGCTCAGGGGTGAGATTTCAACTGAGAAGATATGTATCCTTTATCGCTGCCGTTTTGTGTATAGGATCGAATGGTTTGACCGCTAAAACACGCGATGAGCTGGTTAGTGAAGACCGTCGAAAAGTAAGTGAAGATGGTTTTTGGATTTACAACGATTTACCGAGGGCCTTTGCCGAGGCGTGAGACACGGGGAAGCCCATCCTAGTGGTCTTGCGCTGCATTCCCTGTCATGAATGTGTCAAGTTGGATGACGAATTGGTGGAAAAGGATCCAGTGATACGACCGTTGCTAGATCAATTCATTTGCGTGCGACAGGTCTCGACTAATGGTTTGGATTTGAGCCAATTCAATACGACACCGAGCAATCATTCGCCATCTTTATGCTCAACGCTGGTGGAACGGTCTTTGGCCGCTTTGGAACTCGGTCGCATCGGAAGGAGTGGTATGGGGATGTTTCACTACCTGGAATGGCAAAGTCTTTAAAGGGTGCTTTAGATTTGCATCAGGTTTACCCTGGAAACCGTGCTTTAGTGGAGGGGAAACGGGGATCGGCACTCGAAGGCCCTTGTCCAGAACTTTTTCCCAGTTTGCACGACCGCTTCACAGAGAGTCTCGACATAGCGGGGATGTTGCAAAGAGTTGTATTCATTGTCATCAGATCGGTGTTGCGGTTCGGCAATTTTATTGGGAATAGAAAAAGGGGATTCCACAAGATGTGCTTTTTCCCTATCCACATCCCAAGGTGATCGGTCTGACGCTAGATCCCAAAGAAAGGGCAACCGTGGTAAACCTTGACTTGCATTCCAGTGTGGATCATGCCGGGTTGAAGGTCGGCGCTCAGATTACACGATTCGGAGGTCAGTTGCCTTTATCTTTTGCCGATATTCAATGGGTTTTGCATCAAACTTCCCCAACTGGCGGAAGGATTAACCTTCGCGTCCTTCGGGATTCCAATGAATTAGACCTGACTCTGTATCTAGCTGATGGTTGGCGGGAGGCTGATGATATTTCTTGGCGAGTCTCGACGTGGGGGCTGGGAAGCATGGTGACGGGTGGGATGGTGTTAGAGCCCGCATCGGCTGAGGGGCGGTCGCGAGTTCGCTCTTCAGCTTCTAATCCAACCCTGATACGATGGACTCTATCCCAAGGTCTTTTGGCGGTTGTCACGGATCCTCGGAGGGTACCATCGATCCTATTTTGCTAATGGATGTCAATGAGAAGCGTTCCAAGAGCCATGGCTGGCATGCGGTCAACGATTCGTAATAGTGCGAACCGTTTGGCTGGGCATTTGCGGAAACGTGTTGTACCGCGTGATCGTGATGCGTTAAGCGGCTTGGCCGGTGAAGTTGCACTACGGACGTTTGATCAGCGAGAGATTCTCAATCAACAAAATCAGATTTTCGAGGATTCTTTGCAACTGAGTCGAAGTATCCTGAGTCCCAATTTTACGAAAGTTGGGCGTGACGACTTGGTTCGCATGGTGAGCATGTATGACGAGCGATTTTTTGGTGGTAAGGTTCTGCCGCTTGCTCGAGCCGAGGGTATGGATTTCTCTATTTCCTCGCGCATGACCAAAGTTGCCGGTAAGCTGGTCACGCATTATCCCGATGGTGCTGCAACAGGTAGAAGGCGATTCGAAATGGTTTTATCGTCGACATTATTGTTTCAGACTTTTGAAGATCAGAACCAAAGCGTGATCGTGACCGGTAGGAAATGTGTGAATCGACTCGAAGCGATGCAGAGGGTAGTCGAGCACGAGTTTGTTCATCTCGTAGAAATGCTTGTGTGGAATTCAGGTAATTGTAATGAGGCTCGGTTTCAGTCGATCGCAAAACGATATTTTCTGCACACCGATTATCGACATTCGTTAATCACGCAGCGGGAGCGGGCAGCGATGCGGTTCAATCTGCATCTCGGAGATAGTGTTCGCTTTAAGCATGACGGCCAAGTCTTGGTTGGCCGTGTGAATCGAATCACGCGACGAGCGACGATTCTTGTACCCAGTGATCGTGGGCAGCTTTTTTGTGATGGACGACGCTACCAACGCTTTTATGTTCCGCTAGAGAAACTTCAGAAAGTTGGCTAGGCTCTAACGGCTTAGATCTTTTTTTAAAGCTCAGCTGGAGTCTAGTGAGTCATCTCATAGGTGACGATATTGATACCCATTGGATAGGCTTTCTTGACAGAAAACTCATCGAAGTACCACTGCGCTTCACCTTCTCTTTCCCATCCATCACCTAAATCGGTGTTGTGGCAGATGAACACCATAATTCGACCTTCATCATCGTAGATTGCACGATAGTGAGGCGTGCTCGTATCGCTGCCGTCTCTGGATCGTTCCCACGATCCCATCCTTCCGTCACGAGTGGCGTAGGCTGCATTGATTGCAGGTACTTGCGGCTTCTCCTTCATGGGATAGACGCATTGGAAGATCTCATGAGATAGGGGGACCTCCTGAGGATCGCGGTCGGGGAAGACACGTTTGAGTTCTAATCTCAGGTTCTCGTACTGTGAGTCTCCCCAAAAGTCATCCACCATGAGAAAGCCTCCATTTAGGCAATATTTTCTTAGAGCCTCCACTTCCGGTTGGCTGAATATCAGAGCGCCTGGTTCAATAATGTAAATAAAGGGATAATCAAATAATCTCTGATCCGTGAGGTCGAGTACGATTGGCTCGGGATTGACTTTGAGCGAGGTGAGTTCTTGGAGCCTTAGTGAAAAATTGAGATCGCTGTCTCGATAGTCGGTCGCCCATCCTCCGCCGCTACGTCCGTAACCTCCATAGGAGTCGTAGCGGATTCTCACAAAGGTGAATACATCTTCCCTAAATTCCTCGTCAAGCTCCCACGAGGGAACGCCGTTACGGCCGGTCTCAATCCCACGATTCCAACCCATCCGCTGCGCCAGCGTGATCCCGGTCGCAAAAAGAGCAGATAGGCAAAGAATCGAAACATAGGTCAACCTTTTGAGTCGGGTCTTCTTGGAAGCTGGAATGGAGGCTTCCAGCAGTTTGAGTTTTAGAGGTTTCATCTTTTACGTATCTTCTTTTCCAAAGATTCAGTCTGTCTTTTTGATTCGAATCCATTCATTTGCAAAGAGCATCCGTCAGCAGGGAGCTTGATTTCAAACTAAGGTTTTGCCTCCGCTTGATCACCGCCAACTTCCCTGTCGCTGTCAACGGATTCGCCTGCGGGCTCCGAGGGTAATCGATCGATAATTTCTAATAGTAGTTGGTGTGCCTCCCGGTATCGCGGCGCTTCAGCGAGTGTCCGCAGGGCATGCTCTTTCGCCTTCTCCAGTTGCCCCGATGTTTGATAGGCTCGCGCTAGTTGATAGTGGATCGAAGCGGGGTCGACCGGTGATAAGGCGATGAGTGACGTCAGGGAG
>JAYYHM010000179.1:0-14055 GCA_036148415.1 Planctomycetota bacterium | reverse complement strand
CGATCCGGCAAATGGGCATATTCTTAACAATTCTGCGGCTGAGTCGCTTTGGTCACGTGAATACGAACCTGGCTGGGAGCCGGTGATTTAGCCTTGAAGAAGCTGAAGAAAGATATTTTTACAGCCACTGGGGTCCTACTTCGGTCATCGGCTTCGAGAGTTTGCCGCTTACTAATCCCGCGGTACGAAGCTTATTCCAGCGAATCTCACGAATCCTATTCCATCCGATGCTCTGGCTGTCCGGGTATTTGTCAATATCTGTCTGAGGAGCCTAGAGAGGAAAATAGGGTGCCGTGAAAGCGACGTAATGGAAGAATGGCGAATCTCGGTGATTCCGGAAATGGTCGTTCAAACATCGAATAACGTGATCGCCAATTCTGTGTGTTGCGTAAAAGTCAGTATGCTTAGGAACCGAGGATAATGCTTCGTCATCTTCCCAATGCAAGTTTGGATTAAAGAACCGGTGCTGATCTTTCAAATAATAAGAACGATCAAACCCCGTCTCGATAGGCATTCCATCGAGATGCCATTTGCCCGAATGATAACTTCGATAGTCTGAGCTTTTCAAAGCTTCCGTGATGAGTGGCGACCAAGTAGGTCGCTTTTCGCGATTACCACTTGCAACTTCAGGAATCGTGTCACGCTGGACACCGTGTGGATAGTAGCCTGTGAGTAGTGAGGCTCTGGTCGGCCAACATCGTCCGGTGTTGTAGAACTGTGAAAACCGGATTCCATTCATAGCGAGTTGATCCAGATTTGGGGTCTGGATTTCGCCACCGCAACATCCTAGATCAGAGAAACCTAAGTCATCCGCCATGATCAGGATAATGTTAGGCAGTTTTATCTCTGTTGCAGAAGATTGCCCCTTTGTGACACTTAGAAAACAGAGCATTGGAAGCATCACGCTAAGATATGGAGAGTCCTTCAAGCTAAGATGAGATAGTTTCATGTTTCTATTTAATTCGGATGTCTACCCGATCAATTTGGTTTAATCGATCTCTCATCTGGGATAGGAATACCGTGGGGATCGGTGTCGGAATTGTCAATCGCCTGATTGAGCTTCTGCCTGAGTTGTTTATCGGTGTAGTGTTCCATCTTTTCAGCCTGTGGATGAACTCGACTGGGATCCAGTCCTACTTCATCGAGTAGATACTGCTCCCAAAGTCGGTGCGACCTGACGAGGTTCTGTGCTCGAAAATGACCACGACCCGTCAAAGAAATTTTTTCACCCTCGACCTTGATCTCCCCTTTCAAATGGAGCCAGGTTTTCATCGCTCTAAAGGATAATCGCCTACAGATCAATACTTCACGCAACCATGCCGATTCAGCATAGCTCACGGGTTGTTTTTCTTCGACACGATATAGTAGAGCTACGATGTCATCACCAAGAATATTCCAGCTGAGTACTAACTGATGCCAGAATTTGATCGCGATTCCATTTCGCGGTGCGAAGGTGGCAGCCAACAAAAGAAGAAGTCCTGAGGAGACTGCCATCATGCCAGCGGTTGAGGTGCTTCGAAAACCGAACCATGCGGGAATACCAAGCGCTCCAAGATGTCCGGTAACCGCGGAAGTGGCTGCGATGACCGCGCTGGCAACGATCATGTGTGAGAGTCGTGAGGTCAAAAGAAAAGCTGTCGCGGGCGGCACGATAATCATCGCCACAACTAGTACACTTCCTACACTTTCGAAACTGGCAACCGCTGTAACTGCTACGAGAGTCATGAGAAGGTAGTGGAAAAAACCCGGAGGGAATCCGATGCAGACGGATAGACCTGGGTCAAAGGATGTCAGCTTCAACTCCTTGTAGAGGACCAACATTACCAGAGTGTTCAGAAGTAATACTGTAGATAATACGACGAAAGCCCTTGGGATCGTTTGTCCGAATACACGGATCTGATCCAACGGTGTTAATTCAATGGATCCGTATAGAACACAGTCCACATCCAAGTCGACTCGATCAATCCACTGCACAATCAGTACGAGTCCCAGCGCGAACAGTGTTGTAAAAACTACACCCAGTGACGCTCCTTCGTCCACTTTTCCAGTTTTTCGAATCCACTCGGTGAAGAACGCGGTACATATACCTACGGTTGCTGCTCCCAAAAACATGGGGAAGCTTGATCGACTTCCTGTAACGAAGAATGCGATGGCTAATCCCGGTAGTACAGCGTGTGTTATCGCATCCCCTAACATGCTCATGCGACGGAGCACGAGAAAATTTCCCACCATCGAACAAGAGACCGCGCAGACAATAGCGGTCGCGATAATCCAGCCGTCAAGCATCCAATTCCAAGGGAGCAATTGCATTAAACAGGCTCCTCTTGATCCGAAATTTGGCTTGAATCGCCGTGACGATCAAACCTATCAGTGAGTTCTGATGCGAGATTGTGGTGCGCGAGGTCATGTGGACTTTCCGGAAGCGTACGCTGATCCTCTGATAAAAGAGATTCAAGCTCTGCTACGATTTCCGGTTCAAGAACATGTTCTATATGGTCCGCCTCACGATCTACCCTGCTCAGTGCAACATCCGCGTGGTGAATTAAGAATAGCTCCCAAAGACGGTGTTCCCGAGTTAATCGCTCGGCTTCGATTCTTCCCTTCTTAGTCAACTTTATCCGTTGGCCTATCCTTGTGACCCATTCATTTTTCGTTGCTCGCCGAATATTGGATTGCAGCGTTCTCTCCGTCCACGATCGTGCAGTAGTGAGCTGGTTTATTGAAACCTCAGAATTTGGTGTCGAGCCGTTTCTGGGTTCAGAAAGCTCGAACATTGTTCGCAGGAAATGTTGTTTTTCGACTGATTGATTCATACGCCGTCGTCTCACTGTGCGGATGACTAATCCTCGACGTGTTCCCGTTGCAAGGCTAGTCGCGAAGCAAGCTGCGCACGCGAGCACGATCATTGCACCCGATGGAAGTTTTGGATAGATCGCGCTGATCGCTGATCCTGTGATTCCGCTTACTGTTCCAATGCAGGCAGAAATACATGTCATCGAACCTAGGCTGTCTGTCCAAAACCTAGCTGAAGCAGCGGGAGTCACCAAAAGGGCAACAATCATGATTAATCCAACTGCCTGAAGTCCAACAATTGAGATGATAACAACGGCGGTCATCAGTAGCAGGTCAAGTGTTAGAACCGGGTATCCCCGCGAGCCTGTGAATCCTTCGTCGAAACACAGCAGTCTTAACTCTTTGAAAAACAGGATGCAGAAGCTCAAAGAGAGAAATGAAGCTGCGGCGATGAAGATTGCGTCATTTGCAACCATCGAGGCAGTTTTACCAAAAATGAAGGATTCTAAGCCGGCCGCATGCCCGCGGGGCATCTGTTGGATCACCCCTAAAAGTGAAATTCCAGCTCCAAAAAAAACACTGAGGATGACACCTAACGCGGTGTCCTCTTTGAGTTTCGTCAGATTTCGGATTGCAAGAATTGCTATGACACCGAGTAATCCGGTGATCGTCGCGCCAAGGAGGAGAAGAGGTAGGGATTTTTCATTCCATCCCCAAACACTAGCAAGTAAGAAGCTAAGTGTAATACCGGGCAAGGTGGCATGGCTGATGGCATCACCCATGAGAGCCCGCTTGCGCAGGAGGGTAAAAACACCAACCACTCCGGCAGCGCATCCAAGCATCGCGGTACCCAGGAGTACCACGCGAGTGTTGTAGTCCTCAAGTAGAATGAGCCGCCTCAGTAAATCCCAGGTATTGGAGTTCTGAGCGATAGCAGGTTGAATGAGAGAGGATATGATTTCCAGGAAATGCTCTGAGCGAATTTGAATATGGGAGTTCATAGTGAACGCTCCCGGCGCCTCATCGCTTCAGAGACTTCATCTAACAGAGTGAGTCGACCTCCATAGGTTTTTTGTAAATTATCTTCATTGAACACGTCTTGCACCGGTCCGTCTGCCACCACTCGCATATTCAGCAGGATGACATGATCAAAGTAAGTGGGTACAGTCTGAAGATCATGATGGATCACTAGCGAGGTGCGGCCATCCTCTTTCATTTTTCGTAACATTTGGATGATTGCATTTTCCGTAGCTGCGTCGACTGCCGCAAACGGCTCATCCATCAAATAAAGGTCGGCATTCTGGACTAATGCTCTGGCTAAGAAAGTCCTTTGTTGTTGACCACCTGATAACTCACTGATTTGACGACTTGCCAACTCAGCAATCCCAACGGATTCCATCGCTTGAAGAGCTTGGGTGCGGTGTTGATTCCTTACAGGTTTACACCAACCAATCTGGTTATAGAGACCCATTGTGACAACATCGAGTGCGGTGACCGGGAAGTCCCAATCCACACTTTCCTTTTGGGGGACGTAGCCAACCCTATGACGCATCTTTTTGTAGGGTTTTCCAAAAATTTGCACTTTCCCTGATGCAATGGGAGCGATGCCCATCACCGCTTTCAGCAGAGTGCTTTTGCCCGCACCATTGGGTCCAACAATGCCGACCAAAGATCCTGCTGGAATGTTGAAACCTACATCCCACAACACAGGTTTACGACGGTATGCAACCGTGAGATCCTGTACCGCAAGGGGAGAATGTCCATCTATTTTTCCGAAGGTTTCTTGCTGATTGCCAATCATGATATTACTCATTTGCACCTTGATCGGCAGCGGTATCGTTCAGGTTTTGCAATGTGGCTAGCTCTCCTGCTTGGCCACCAAGCGCTTGACTGACCGTGATTAAATTATGAGTCATCATCCCCCGGTAAGTACCTTCAAAACTCGAGGCTTCGCCCATCGCATCTGAATAGAGCTCTCCACCTATCTTGACGGTGTGGCCTTTTGCATTCGCTCCTTCAATGAGCGAATCAATATTTTTCTGTGGGACGCTGCTTTCAATGAAGATTGCAGCAATCCGTTTTGTTGTGATCAGATCAACAAGATCATTAATTCTCTGTAAGCCTGCTTCAGATTCAGTCGACAGCCCTTGGATACCATAAACGTCAATTCCATAGGCTCGGCCAAAGTATTGAAATGCGTCGTGTGATGTAATCAAGATCCGTTGATCCCTTGGAATCGTCTGAATGGCTTGGCGACCAAGTTCATGAAGTTTCGCTAGCTCTTCGCCTGCCTCGGCAGCATTTTTATCAAATTCAGCTGCGTTTCCTGGTTTTATATTTTTCAGTTCCTTGGCGATGGGAGCGAGAATCCCTGTCCAAAGAGCAATATCCATCCACAGGTGTGGATCTACCTGTTTTTCTTTGTCCTGAAGGAGAGATTCTTTATTTAGTTGTTCTGATAACCCAACGACCTTTTTCTGATTACCCAGCTTTTCGAGTGTGGCAGACATTTTTCCTTCAAGATGATGCCCAGCAAAGAAAACAAGCTCGCTATCCAAAATACTTTGAATGTCATCACGGTTTGGTTTGTAGAGATGAGGGTCTACGCCCGATCCCATTAGCTGTGTGACTTGGACATGTTCACCACCTACTTCGCGAACAAGGTCGGCGATCATTCCAATGGTAGCTACGATTCTTATCTTGTTATTCTCCGGCTCATCGATGGACGGTTTGACACCGTCTTCCCTCGAGCAACCGACTTCCGTGAGGATCATCGATGTAAACAATAGAAGGGACAATGCGCTGGAAAGCTTTGGTTGCGACACGGCTATTATTCGAGCGTGGGGGAATGAACTCAGTGTAGCGCAAGCTACATTTCACTTGATTAAATTGTAGTCGAGGCTACAATTCTGTCAATTCAGAATTGGTTTTGGCTTCTATCCCGAAAAAGAGCGTGATTTCTGTGACTGAGCATGCAAAGCAGTCCCTACCTCACCGACGGACACGACATGATCATTCCACAGAATTAGCAGAGGATTACGTGGAGGCGATCGCGGAAATTTCCTCTCGTGATCGAAACTGCAGGATTGTTGATCTTGCCAAGTACTTTGGGGTGAGTCATGTGACGGTGAATCGTATGGTGGGTCGTTTACAGAATGAGGGCCTGGTGTCGACCGAGCCGTACAAGCCAGTTCGCCTTACCGCGAAAGGCAGTCGCCTAGCAAATCGCTGCAGAGAGAGGCATGAAATCGTCTATCAATTCTTGTTGGCAATCGGAGTGGATCCCCAAGCGGCCGCGATTGATGCCGAGGGTATCGAGCATCACGTTAGCCCTGAAACGCTAAAATGTTTTGTTCGACAGACCAAGGCAAAACAGTGTTAGGGCTTAGATGTGATGGAAGGCTGCATCATCGGTGATCGGGTTCGGGCAGCGTTCGTGAGAGGTTCTGCAGCTTAGGCCTTCTTCTTCGTTTGGTCTTATCTGGGGAATCGTTCATCACTTCTTGATTTCAAAAATAGGACTCCTTTGTCCTGCGGCCTCAGCGAACGATTATTCGCCAAGAATGATTTTGGAGAATTGAATGTGTTCTAACTGATAGAAGTAACGCCACTTTTATAGCGGTCTTGTATTCGAGCTTGAGGACGTACTAGGTTCAAGCATAAAGCTACATTTCCATTCATATTTCTTGTGATCAATAGGAGGTTGACTCGCTAGCTGGTAAGCTACATGACCACGCAACTGGCCTATTTTGCCGCACTCACCGTTCTGAGAAAATCCCATGAGGAATCGAAATTCTGGAACAAATACTGATTCGACGAAATCAGGTAAAACGTCAATTCGTCCCATCAGTTCGTGGGTAAACCAGTTGCTTGCGCGAAGGGGCTACGCGCAGGTGAGTGTAAATGAAGCCATGACTGAGGTGGTCACCAAAGTCTTGGGGGATGGCTTTAAGAATGAATTCCAAATCGGAAACCTCAAAGGAGGTGAGTTGCATATTTACGCAGCCGATTCAGTCATTTTGCAGGAACTCAATTTTCGGAAACGAGAGATTTTGCAAGCAATTGTTCAGTCCTTCCCCGATAGTAAAGTCGGTGATATTCGCTTCCGAATTCAACCAAATTGAATCATTACCGCTTACCTCTTTTCGCTGATTTATTCCTCCTGAATTCCGCTGTATAAGGTGATGACTCAAAGGGGATCGGATTTTGAAGTCGTGGATCACCCGTGATTTGCATTTCGTTGATTAGGCGATTGTGAAGGTCCTGAAGTAACTTTTGATTCGCAGATTGACCTGCAAGATTATCCATGCAGTGTGGATCAGCAAGCAGATCATAGAGTTCGAATTGTGGGCGACGACCTATTGCGTATTGGAAGAAATCGGGTGATTCTTCACGATTCGTAATGATCCATGCTTTGGTGGGGCTTGCATCCAAGTCGCCAAAGGCGGTGAAGGTGTTTTCTTGGAGTGCCTCATAGTCTGGCATATCCGAATCGATTAATCCAAATCTAGGACCCGTTCCCATTGGCCAACGGTCTGGCTCAAAGTTAATGATGTAAAGATATTGATGAGTTCGAATAGCTCGCTGTGGATAGGGCAGAAAATCCGTTCGTGCCGCGGCGACATGCCGCTCACGGCCTGTGAAAATTGCAGCTCGTGAGGAATCCACTTGTCCGGAGGCTCCGCTTCTAAAGATATTCGTCAACGATTTCGCGATCATGGTGGACGGTTTATCAACGCCTGCGGCTTCCAGAAATGTGGGGGCGAGTTCGGGTAATGAGATGAGATCGTCGACGACTCTGGAATGACCGTTGATGCCTTGTGGCCAACGGATCGCAAGGGGTACCTGTGTGCCCAGGTCGTACAAATTACATTTTCCGCGACTGATACCCGGAATACCATGGTCACCGCTAACGACTAGTAGTGTGTCATCAAAGATGCCAACTCGTTTCAGTTCCTCAATCAAAACTCCCAGTGCAGCGTCAAATGCCATTACCTCGCCTAGATAGTCAGCGAAATCCTCGCGCACGATAGGTACGTCCGGTAGGTAAGGAGGTAACTTGCCTTTTAGTGAATTGGGATCGATACTCCAAAGTACTTTCCCACTTCCTGCAATCCATTTGCGATGAGTATTTGTGGGTCCGAGCCAGTAGCAAATCGGTTCATTTGCATCGAGTTGCTCGTCCTGATTTGCATCAAAAAAAGAACGAATATTTTGACGTACTTCGTCCAGAAGGGTCATTTTTGCTTTCTCATGATTCTTACTCTTCATCACGAATTGGGAAAAACCATTGAACTTACCGCCATACTTTTGAAACTTTCTAGCTGAACCACCGTGCGGAGCATCTGCTGGTGTTCCTGGGCTCCAGACTTTGTAGGTGTGCCCAATGCGATATCCCGACTTCTCTAATTCCAGTGGATAAGACGCGATGGATTCATCCCAAATTGCTCCCTGCAATATTGACCCTAGACCACACCTCCAAAAGTGTTGTCCCGTCAGCAGTGAACTTCGGCAGGGAGTGCAGGATGGTGCACTGACAAAGGCATTGGTGAAAAGAATCCCTTCGTCAGCCACTTTGTCAAAATTTACGGTTTGCACATGACCGTGAATTCCTCCCTTGTCTATTCTTTCATAGATGCTGGCGTATTTACCCCAATCATCCGCGAAGACCATCACGATGTGCGGACGTTGGCTTCGATTCGAGCCTTTCCCTTCCGAGGCTAGTGCAGTGGTTGCTAGAGCGAATCCGAAGGCAAGTCCTAACATTGAAAATAGGGTATTGGCAATCCTGTGGCTTGCCGGGCGCTTTGGCTTCAATCGCTTAACGATGGACCGGTGAATCACTGTCTCTACCATCAGGTTGAGTCCTTATGACTTTCTTTTTTTGAGGATTACTGAAAGATCTCAATTCACTCGGACTGAACCGATGATCAGGTAGCACATCGAAGTTGTTGGGTACGAGGGGTCTTATCTCACGCTAACTGGGACTTGATTCTCAAGGTTATGTCGATGACGATGATAACAGGTTTGTGGCTTTATCACTCAGCGAACCCATATCTGATCTTCGTGTAGTCACCTGAATTCTTGATCAAGGTTGGGATTGAGCGTGTTGGATGTGTATTCGGAGTGGGCGGGATAGAATGGATAACGAATCAAGTAAAGCGAAATCCCTTAGCGCTGCGGCACGACGCGTTTTGGGTGTCTTGGTTGAAAAGGCAAAGACCACTCCTGGTCACTATCCACTCACCTTAAATGCGATTATTACGGCGAGTAACCAAAAATCGAATCGAGATCCCAAGATGGATATCGACGAGCAAGATGCGCTCATCGCAATCGATGAGCTTAAAGATCAGCAGGCAGTTCGCGAGGTGCAAGGCAGTGGAAGGGCTATCAAGTACCGGCATGCAGCCTATGAATGGATGGAGATTGGTGACGCTGGGTCCGCTGTGATGACGGAATTGCTGTTGAGAGGACCTCAAACCGTTGGGGAACTTCGAACGCGGGCCTCGCGGATGTATTCTTTTGCAGACGTTAATGCGTTACAGCCTGTGCTCGATCAATTGTGTGAACAAAAGCTGGTCGAGCCACTCACTCCGTCCGGAAGGGGGCAGCTCTTCGCACATACTCTCTATCAAAATCAAGAGAAGCAGTATCTCTCAGATAGGATCCAGAGACGGCAGGTTGCGGACCCAAAAAATACTGCATCGACAGTGACTGCGAATCTGGATGCCGTCGATAAGTTGGTTGCTAGATTGGAGGAGGTCACCGGTAGAATTGATGCTTTGGAGCAGAGACTTTCTGAGTTGGAGAACTGAATAGACAGTTTCATGGCTAGCGAAGGATTTCCTTTTTCAACGAGCTTCCCATTTGCAGATGGAATCGACGTAGCGAGCGGAACCATCTCTTTTCCAGCCATCGAGTTGCGCCTGACTTTTCAGCTGCTGTCCACGTTGGATAGGCGAAATGAAAAAGGAGCAATCGATTTCGGGTAGGCTGGTCATGTCACCCCATAATTTTTCAAATTGAGCTACCGGGTAAATGTCTTCCTGTCCATTGCCCCAGCGTTTTTTGACCTCTTTAAGCGTAATGTAAGTGGGTAGTCGCTTATCCATTACGATCTACAAGTTGTTGTAATGGCAAGCGATTCTGACCGGTCGCGGCAGCAGTAATGACTGCTTTTTAGATTTTCATGAGTACCCCTTAATCGATTCTTCCATTCATCTTGGCTAATCTCTTATTACAGTTAATCGGGATTAGCCACTTGGTTGGAAGATCATAATTGAGTTTTTTCTTTAGGCCTTCCAATGATCCACAAGCTATTTTGTGACCCGATTACCCAGTATGAGAAAGGTTGGGTTGAGTGCGTCAAATCGAACGCGATCAAGCTGATATTGTCCGCGGGCGATATTGATCATTCTGACTTCGGGTTGTAAGTCGGCTTTTTCCAGTTCTGCTTGCACGGCAACCAAGTTATCGGGACTGGAGACATTGACCACGATGGACCCGTTGCGTCTTAATCGCGTTACGGCCTTTTGGACAAGTTCCGGAACCATGCGACCGCTTCCACCAACAAAGATCGCATCAGGATCTGGAAGCTCCGCCCACGCATCAGGAGCTTGCCCATGCACCGGAACAAGTGTGGGAACTTGAAACATCTGAGCATTTTCAATCATCATGCTGTAGTCTTCTGCATCCATTTCAATTGCAAAGACTTGGCCTTTGGGGGCAAGTGAAGCCGCTTCAATGGCGAGTGAGCCACTGCCGGCGCCAACATCCCAAACTATGCTCTCGGCATGAAGTTGCATTTCAGACAGAGCAATGCAACGCACCTCGGAGGGTGTGATGAGTCCACGCTTGGGGCGCGACTGGAGAAAGAGATCATCAGGATTTCCAAACAGTCTTCGTGGTTGGCTACCACTGGGTAGATCCGCAGCACCGAACTGACGGACGAGAACCATTACATTCATCGAATCAAAATTTTGATTCCGAATCGATTCCAGATCACCCTGTGTAACGACTTCGTCAGGTGTGCCGAGGTTTTCGCATACGTAGGCTGTGAAATAATCAATCCGTCGATCGAGAAGTGCTTCAGCGATAACCGAGGGTGGGATTTGATCCGTGGTAAAAAGGCCAACCCGTTCTGCAGTACGAATATTATCTACCACGCGATCAAGAGGTTGGATTGCTAAATTCGTGAGGTATGCGTCATCCCAGCTTTCCTTTACTCGCGCGAACGCTAACTGCATGCTGCTGACATGGGGAACGATTTCAAATCGATTCTTACCCATGGTTTGGGTTAGAAAACGAGTGATCCCGTAAAACAAGGGATCGCCACTAGCAAGCATTACTGTTGGACGATCACGGATCTGCTCAAGGGTGTCTTTTAATTCCTGCAGGTCGCCTCCAACCCGGAGGAATTCTGCTTCGAGTCTTGATACCATTCCGAGCAAGTTAGGCGACCCAATGACTACTTCAGCCGCGTCAAGCAGGTCTTTGGAATAGGGGGAAAGTCCATCCAGTCCGTCATCACCAATCCCAATGATATGGATGCGCGAGTTCATTGTATTTCGTTCTTTCTCATGCGATGACGAATCTAGGTTTACTGCTTCCCTAGTGCTCACTCTTTCCAGCGGTTCATACAAACATGGAATCTATTGTTTTCGTTTTTCTCGTTGAAGCCGACTGTACCGTTCCAGCGTTTTGCGTTCCCCGGCAGTCAAACTTTCTTCGCCTTCCGAGTGGATTTTAGCGAGGATGCGATCCGCTTCATCAGCATCCTTAGCGAGTTGCCTGTCCGGATCGTGAATTTTCAACAACGATTTGTGTGATCGATTGCTGAATTGTTTCATCCATTGCTGAGGAGCCACGTTCGAGAGTTTTCGCGTGTTCCAACCGTATCGAAAATAGGCAAGTGCGAAGAATGCGCCAGCAAGATGTACGGTGAAGGCTGTATTCGAAAAACGAATAAGCCCTAGCGCCCCGGCAATATCAACGGTGACAAAGATGATTGCCATGATCCAAGCCTTTACTGGGATCACTAGCATCAAGAGTAATTGTCGGTTGGGAAAGAAACAGGCAAATAGAATAGATGTTCCAATCACCGCCCCACTTGCTCCAATCGTGAGACCCGCACTGCCATTGAGCAAATGTGTAACGCTGCCAACTATTCCCCCCAGGACCACCGCAATCAGATAGAACCGTAGAAACTCATTCCTTCCCAATCGGTATTCCACATCTCGACCGAAGACAAATAGGCCGATCATATTGTAGAGAAGGTGATTGATACTGCTCACATCGTGGGCAAACCCGTAGGTGAGAAATTGCCACCACATCCAGGGCTTCATCAGCGTGTCTCCGCTGATGGCAAGCCAATCAATCACAACACAGTCAATCAGAATGTCGCCATTGGACGTTCGAATCTGCTCTCGCGTCACTTGCTCGACAATAAAAACGAACACATTGATAATAATCAACGTGACCGTGATAGTCTTGGGCGCGTTGCTTTGTTCCCAGGGTGAGTACGCTTGTCGCCCATAATCGCGGTCGTAAATCCCCATAGGTGACCTTCAGTTCTTGCAAAAGTTTCGCGAAATAGCGGTGGAGCTGATCAAATGACTATGTGCATTCTTTTGGATTGACATCGGCTACAGCGTCAATCAACCCGCTTGAAGGGTGGATGTTTGTTAAAAAAATGAGCTTGAATCGAACTGCATATGATTAAGAGGTACATGTAAAGGCTTCTACTGTTCTTATCGATTCGTCTAATTGGATAAGAACCACGTCTTGGGATAACTGTGCTACCTGTCATTTGAAGTTCTATTGCCATCAATCGCATCCACAGCGGCCCAGAGTTGAGTGTCAAGACGCTCCCCACTGAGACTCGAGTTGTCGCTTTGTGTGTCTTCGCTACCACGATCCGGATCTACCAACTGCTCACTTGAGCTTGAGTACGCATCCTCGCCTGGATTTGTTCTATCCTGCAACGCAGCATCCATCGGCTTGGGTTGTGCCAAAGAAGGATATGAAGATTCTCTCCAGCGTTTGGCTAGTTGCTCTAGGCGAGTTGGATCGAGATCCACATTAAAACCCTCATCGGGTAAGACTCCCCATTGGTCATCTTCTGTTGCCCCACGTTTCCGGTGGATATTCTCTCCATTGGGGCGATAATATCGGGCGACCGTTAGTCGCAGCGCACTTCGGCCATATTGTAATGGCAGAACATTTTGAACTGTCCCCTTACCAAAGCTTCGCTTTCCAACAACGGTTGCTCGTTCGTGGTCTTGTAGGCACGCTGCCAGAATTTCGCTTGCGCTTGCTGAATCTTGATCGATCAGCACGGCTATCGGTTTCTCAGCTTCGACCAAGACCTTTTGTTCTGCATCGAATTGATCCTCCAACACACCTCCTCGCGTTCTGGTGGAGACAATGCGGCCCTCCGAGATGAACATATTACTTATGTCTACCGCTGAATTGAGTAATCCTCCGCCATTACCACGGAGATCAAGGATTAATCCAAGATAATCGTCTTTCAAATTGCTAAGTGCAGTGGTGATTTCCTCTGCCGTTTTATCGCCGAAACTTGTGATTCTCAGATAAGCAATGTCAGGGCGATCTGCCAGTCGAAATACCCACTTGTTTTCAGAATCACGATGATCTCCAATTACGGATTCAATTTCGATTCGCTCTCGGGTAACATTCAAGTTGACTTTTTGTGTGTCTCTTAAGAGACCAATTGATATGCTGGTTCCGACTGGGCCCTTCAGTCGCTGGCTCACGTCCTGCAGAGCCATTTTTGATACATCCTCGCCTTCAACGGTAAGAATCTGATCTCCCGGTAGGATGCCAGCTGTTAACGCTGGCGAACCCACAAGAGGCGTGATGACACGAACGGGTTGATTCTCTTCAGGCTGTTCAACATAGATCCCGATACCGGCGAATTCTTGCTGAATACTATCTTGAAAGGCTTGGTAGTTCTGTTCAGCAATGAACTCACTGTGATCATCCAAACTTTGTGTGATTCCGTTCATTGCTGAGACAATCAACTGATCGGAGTCAACGGGATCCACATAGTAGGAATCAATCATGGAGATAGCATCACCCACAAGTAGGGCTGTTTTTGTGCGACGATGCACCACGTAGCATAGAAAGCTAATACAAGCCGTGAGTACGATGATATTAACGTGTCTGGCGGGCATCAGCTAAGAAGGGGTGACTGGCGTAAGTTGTGTGTAACCGGCGTTTGATCTTTCATGTCATATTATA
>JAYYHM010000178.1:0-2552 GCA_036148415.1 Planctomycetota bacterium | reverse complement strand
ATTCGCATTACTTTTCGGAATCGGGCGTCTTAGCCACTTGGGGAGCCTTCCGGACGCACTGACTGGCGCGTCCTCGGGAAATTCCGGCGGGGAAACAACGGGCAAGCGAAATGCCATAGAAGTGACCGAATTTTGGGAAAGTATCGAACTAAACCAGTGTCCTTTACGCATTGTAGAATGAAATGCAAGGAAGAACATGGTGTTGGATTCATGATTTGTCGAACTGTTTAGTATGGTGGGATTTTTTCGATCGGCAAGCTCCAATGAAGTAGCATGCCCCGTGATACCCCGCCAAAGAACATCGACCCTGATTGAAATCATCGAGGGTTCAGAGATAACTTTGCAACGTGCGTTTGTTAAAACTGGTGATTCGCCCGCCTCCGCAGCGATCCACTAGCCTCCACCAGTCGAAAGAACTGATGTCGAAGAAAAAAAGTAAAAATAAGAAAGGGGGAGCCGCATCCAAAAAGTCAGCGAATACCCAATTTACTTCGGTATCGGAGAATCGAAAGGCTCGCCATCGCTACGAAATCCTTGAATCGATGGAGTGCGGGATGATGCTGATGGGCAGTGAGGTGAAGTCTATGCGAGAAGGTAAGTTATCACTTGATGAAGCATACATTCGTGTCAAAGACAAAGAACTCTGGCTAATCGGATCCGATATTTCTCATTACAAGAATGCGGGGATGTGGAATCATGACCCCAGAAGACCCCGGAAGCTATTGGTACATCGGAGAGAATTCGACAAGTTTGCCGGTCGAGCCCATGAACGTGGCCTGACCTTGGTACCCTTACACGTCTATTTCAACGATCGTGGTATCGCTAAGTGTGTGATGGGTTTGGCAAAAGGTAAAAAACTACACGACAAAAGGCAGTCGCTCAAAAAGCGAGACACCGAACGAGGCCTGCAGCGAGCGATGAGAAGAAGATGACTATAACATTAGAGATAACGGACTTAATCAAAAGCTTTCCGCAACCTGATGGGGGATCCATCCAAGTCTTGGATATCCCTAGGCTAGTGGTCAATGAAGGCGAACAGGTGGCTTTGATCGGTCAGAGTGGTGGTGGAAAAACGACTCTCCTTCACCTGATTGCGGGATTACTCTCCGCTGACGGGGGTTCCATTAGTGTGGACGGAATTAATCTGACCAAGCTCAGTGAGCAGGGTCGTGACCGCTTCCGTGCCCATTCGATCGGGTATGTTTTTCAAACCTTCAATTTACTGCCAGCATTCACCGCGTTAGAGAATGTCCGACTTGGGATGACATTTGGCACGGGCAAAACAGACAACCAACGTGCAAGGGAGCTTCTCAATCGAGTTGGCCTGTCGGAACGCGAAAACTACCGACCCAGTCAGCTATCGGTCGGTCAACAACAACGTGTTGCCATTGCTCGCGCAATGGCCGCGAAGCCTCGTCTCTTACTCGCTGATGAACCTACCGCCAATATTGATCCAAAAAGTGCAGAGAGTGTGCTGGATCTCATTGGTGAGTCATGCAGCAACGAAAATATCGCGTTACTGATGGTTACTCATGATATGCAAATTGCATCACGGTTCGGACGCACCGACCGCCTGGACGAAATCAACCTGGCAGGTCCCAAAAGTCAAAGCCGGCATTAGAGCCTGTAAGCATCAGAAACTGACCCTATCCGATAATAGGGTTTCCAACCATCCAGCCATTTATGCAACAAACGTATCATGAATCTCATTCAAATTGCTTGGCGCAATTTCTGTCACCGAGCTCTATCCAGTATCCTCACCACACTGTCCCTTTCACTTGGAGTGGGATTGGTCGTGTTAGTTTTGTCGGTCTACGGTGTGATCAGTGAGGCATTCACTCGCAATGCATCCGTTGGCTACAACCTTGTGGTAGGTCCAAAAGGCAGCCCTTTGCAATTGACGCTCAATAGCGTTTTTTATCTCAGTCAACCTATTGAGAATCTACCGTACACTGAATACCTAGAATTTCTCTCGAAAGAAAAAAGAACTGAGCTGGTCGATCGATTCCGCGGTGATGAATCGCTCAAAGAGCGGGGTGGTCGATACGCTCCATTCATCGGTGACGGTTACGCGATCCCTCTAGCACTCGGAGATTACTTTGGTGAATTCCGAGTGGTGGGGACGACACCTCTTTTCTTCGAAAAATTGCGTCATGGGCCGACCCTCGAGCAAGAGTTCACTTTCTCAATCGGTAGGGCATTCAAAGAGTTTTCCGAAGAGCATAGCTACTTCGAAGCAGTAGTCGGTTCACGAGTCGCGAAGGAAATGAATGTAGGGATTGGGGATGAGTTTTTCCCAACCCACGGAGATCCCACCGGGCATGGCCATGATCTCGGTTTCACCATTGTGGGCGTGATGGATCCCACTGGGACGCCGAATGACCGAGCAGCCTTTGTGAATCTCGAGGGTTTCTACTTGATGGATGGTCATGCCAAGCCGCTAGAAGAAAGCGACACGCCAGAGGAGAGTGAGCCGTCCGAAGCCGTAGAATCCGCCGATGTGAGTGACCGTGTTGCTAAACCGGATGACTATCGATTGCTGTCCATTGCCG
>JAYYHM010000177.1:0-3049 GCA_036148415.1 Planctomycetota bacterium | reverse complement strand
TGGCGGACTCTAGGCGTTCGGTATCCAGTTGCGCGAGTTGAGGTAATGTGGGTGGCTGAGAAAAGTCAGTGGGGTCTGCCAGAACCGTGGATCGCTTGTCAGTCTCTGAGCCCACCGCGATACCTTGCGGTGTGTCCACATCCTTTTCTTGCGCAACGGCACTTCTATCGCCGTGGACTTGTAGCAGTTGGAACAAGATCAGCCCCAGAACAAAAATGGGGGCGGAGCAATGCAACCTGAACTTAATCATTCGACAACCTCGGTGGTATTTTCTGTGTCAGCCGACTCTTTTCCCGTGTTTTCCGATAGAAAATCCACCGTCGCCGACATCAAGGGTGAGAGGCCTTGGGGTAATGCTTCCTTAGGAATACTGATCACACAGTCGTATTGAGTTGAAGCGAAGGGGGATGACGTGATCGATTCAACGAGGGCTTCGACCTTCTGATCCGGTACTGCTGGGAAGGTGGCAATGCATGGTGTTCCTACCCGGACCTTCTGAATATGTGCCTCGGGTACCGCAACCCGAATCTGAAGTGCCGATGGATCGAGAATGGTGAGGATGACTTGTTCTCCACTGACTGTCGTCCCAGCGGTGAACTTTGGTGGTTTATCTGCCAGTTTTCCACGAAGTAATTCTCCATGAACCACGATTCCTGAACCTGCTGCTTCGATCACTAATCGGGCGCGATCCTCTTCTAATTCTTGATGTTTTTCTCGTTGCTCACTGATCTGGATTTCTTTCTTTGCGAATTCCAACTCAAGCTTTTTCGCGTCTGCCTCCAGGTTGTGGAGTGTCTCTTGGTAACTCAGTTCTGCACGTTCGATGGTCTCTTTTCTCTCCTCGCGTGTTCTTGGGATATCTTGCTCGAGGGTGCGTTTTGCTTGAATCTCTGCGCCTTCATGACGAAATAATGCTGATTCGACGGCCTGCTTGGCACGCTTGAGGACGATCTCTTCAGATTCTTCTGTTAAGTCATCTTCTCGATACATCTGCTCAAGCTGCTTTAGTTCTTCTTCGGCGTTTCTTAGCGTAGCCAGTGATTGTTTCAAGCTGAATTCTGCAGCGCGTATTGATCTCTCTCGATCAACGTCCATGTAATTTTGAAAAGCTTCCTTCGCCTTAGTCCAAACGCGTTCAGCAGCCTCACGATCCATTGACGACTTCGCCACCGATTGCTCTTGGCCAAGCTCATCGGTGGAGAATGTGATCTCTGCCAGCTGTAAGTCAGTCGAGGACTCTATCAGACGCTTCTCATAGGGCTCAGTTTCAAATTCCACCACAACGACACCTTTAGAGATCAATTGGCCATGCTCAGCGACAGATTTGATCTTGAGGGATGAAAACTGCTTTGTATCAGCGGTGACCTTGTGTTGTTTAACGGCCTCGACGGTTCCAGAGAGCTGAAACTTGGCTGAATCGGCCTCAGGAGGTTTGTCTGCAGATGCAGAATTCGTAATTGAAACGCTGGTTAGAGTGCTGAGCAGGATTCCGTAGAGGATTCCACGTCGCACGGGTTTTGGTCTTTTCAGTAACGTTAGGTTGAAGCGGTGGATTCCAACGGTCATGAGCTTTTTACTGGAACGAGTTTTGTGTTTTATAAGCAGTTTTCGCATAGGTTCCCCTTTACGATCCTGGTCCAGTTTATCGCCTTTTTCGGAATTGTGCATGAGCAGGTTTCATTTCTTCAGAATGTCGGTCGTCTTTACGACCGACCAATCGTATGGTTAGCTAGGAGGCATCCTGTGAGAGATTGCAATTTATTCAATGGGGCACCTACTCAGAAAAGGATTGGGTTTAGACATGGGTACGCTACGTCCGTCAGTCTGTATCGACGCGGTTTTCGGGAACCTAGCGGACAGCTTGGCCATTGCTGAGGTGAAAAAGGCTGGTCTGCCCGCTTTTGAGTTCTGGGGGTGGTGGGATCGAGATCTACCAAGCCTCCTGCAGGCGAAGAATAAGTCTCAGCTGGAGATTTCAGCCTGTTGTACACACTTCATCTCGCTTACCGACCCAGCTTCGCGGGAAAAGTATCTCGAGGGACTTGAACAGTCTATCGAGGCTGCAGTCCGTCTTGGTTGCAAGACGCTCATCTCGCAGGTGGGTGACGAAATTACCGATCAACCTCGTTACTCGCAACATCTGAGTTTAGTCGACGGACTTCGAGAGGCCGCACCTCTCTTGGAAGCTGCTGATGTAACTCTGGTGATTGAGCCTCTTAATCGATTAGTAAATCATCCCGGGTACTACTTAGTGGAAAGTTCCGAAGCGTTTGAAATCGTTGATTCGGTGGGATCGGAATCCGTCAAAGTGGTTTTCGATATCTATCACCAACAGGTGAGTGAGGGCAATGTGATCCATAACCTCATTTCCAATATCGACAAAATCGGACATTTTCACGCAGCAGGAAACCCCGGTCGCAATGAACTGACTTGCGGTGAGTTGAACTACCCAAACATTTTTGAATCCATCCAGTCCACGAATTATGACGGATATGTTGGACTCGAATACTGGCCAGTTAATGACCCGCTTGAGGGACTATGTGAGATTGCTTCGTGGTTTAAATAGTTATGACCACAGATTCGGCAAACAATGAAAGGCAGTTTCAGCGGGTTAAGGTATCCAAAACCAGTGGTATGGACAGTCGATTTGCGTGTCCCCAAGGGTGACGAGCGTAGGGTGTGGGGATTACTCTGACAGAGGATGGATCAGGTGAACGAAAGAATCAATAAACTACTCGATAAGATGCGACAGGCAGGACTGGACGCTCTCCTTGTTACTGGTGAGATCAACGTTCGATACTGGACTGGCTTTACCGGGGACAGCACCTACTTAGTTGTGAGTGAGGAGACCCCGATCCTGCTCAGTGATGGACGCTATGAGAGTCAGATCGCCAGTCAGTGTCCGGGGTTTGATGTACGAATACGATCTCCCAGTGATTTACTACCCGATTTGACACGGGATGTGATCCAGTCGGTCAAGGGCGATGGGACCGGCAAGCCACGAGTCGGATTGGAATCCAACCAGCTGACTCTTGCTTCTTACAGGCGT
>JAYYHM010000176.1:0-2956 GCA_036148415.1 Planctomycetota bacterium | reverse complement strand
ATATCCGCCTTTTCAGCGACTACCTTGACGACGGGTGGCCCAGCGACGTCCCCGACCCTTACTACGGGGAGGAGGAAGGCTTTGATGAAGTCCTTGACATGATGGAAGCTGGGTGCCCGCTGATTCTTCAAACCTTGGCTGGGGAAGATATCTTTGAAGGTGAATTTGATGAAGAGGAGGATCCTCGCTAGGGGAACCGCTTCTTCACTCACGTGCCAAGAGAGCAACCCCAGCCAAACTCATACCCTTGAGTCTAGACTCAGTCATCGTTCTCTGACGACTTGATCGGCTTCGCTTTCCGGCTCCGTCGAACCCTCTCGAAGCGTACTCGACAACCGATGGGAACTGTCTCAGTGATCGCAGGAGCGTTTCCTCCAAGTAAAGCATCCATCGCCTGCTCTAGATACCGATCACCGATGTTCTTACCATCTGGACTGTCGTCGATGGATCCCATGTATCGAATGTTTCGCTTCTGGTCGAGCAGATAGCATTCAGGTGTTGCCATCGCCCCATATTGTCTAGCAATCTGCTGTGTTTCGTCGAACAGGTAAGGGAAGGGGTACCCTTTCTCTTCTGAACGCTCTCGCATCGCAGGCAATAAATCCTCTTCAATCTTATTCACATTAATCGCGACCAAGGACACACCTCTGTCAGCATAACGCTTCTGAAGATCGATCAAACGATCCTCTGCGTCGACGGCATAGGGACAGCTGTTGCAGGTAAAAACGACAACAACCAGCTTGGACTCATCCCATTGCTCAAAGTCGTGAAGTTCGCCATCCACACCAGCGAGACCTTTCCACTGAGGAGCCGGATCACCGATTGATAAAACCTGATTGAATTCACCGCTCACCGCTGTTGAAAGGAAGAGAAAAACAGCTGAAAGTGCCAGTCTTGGCACCCATGAATGACAAGATGGCATAATAGGTCTCCTAGATGAACGCGGTTTGGGGAGAGAGATAAAGGTTAACATAGAGTGATAGAGATCAATCCAAAATCATTGAATTTAAAAAGCTAAAACGAGTGCATACGACAACTCGTCTTGGTCTTCAAGCAAACGAAATCGCGTCACCATTAGCTTGAAACGTTGCACTTAATCATGACTTGGCAAATTAAGATCTAGCAAGACGTTTCAAAACGTCCACCCCACGCCGAAGTGTCTCATCGGAAGCAGCGAAGCTAATTCGAAAATGAGAGTCCCGACTGCTAAATATATTTCCAGGCACGATTAACAGGTTCTCCGCAATGGCACGTTCCACGAATTTCCCACCACTCTCACCAGGAGCTTTAGGGTAAACATAGAAAGCTCCGTTGGGTTTCGATATTTCATAGTGATCCGACAGAGCTGCACAAATGAAGTCACGTTTCTGGCGGTAATCATTCACATGCGAGGTAAGATCCACTTTGGTCGCTTCCAACGCGCCCCACTGTGCGGGCTGAGGTGCACAGACAAAAGAATATTGCTGTAATTTCAGCATGACGCTAACGATCTCGCGCGGGCCGTGCACGTAGCCCACTCTCCAACCGGTCATGGCGTGACTTTTGCTGAATCCATCAATCACAATCGTATCGCTGTTGAATTCGGCTGGCGAAATAAATTCACCATCGTAAAAAAAAGAGCTGTAGATTTCGTCAGAGACCAAGGCGATCCCTTTATGTTTTGCGAACTTTGCCACCGCCTCCAAAGCTTCGCGATCCGCAGTCACCCCTGTAGGATTTGCGGGACTATTAAGAAGTATCATCTTCGTCTTGTCAGTGACTGCGGCAGCGATGCGATCGGGATCAATCGAAAAGTCGGGATAGCAATCCACGGTTACCGGAACGCCTCCACACATCCTCACAAGAGATGGATACATCACAAAATAGGGGTCCATGAACACGACCTCGTCACCGGGATTGATCATGGACAGCATCGCCAGCACTAAACCCCCGCTAGTGCCACTGCAGACGAAAAGTTCTCGATTTTGATGGTTTGGATAAGCCTCAGCAACCTGCTCCGCTAATGCTTCCCTTAAGGATGCTACACCCTGGGTCGGAGAGTAGGCATTTTTGCCCGACTCAATGGCTCCGATCGCGGCTGACTTGATGGAATCTGGAACGTCAAAATCGGGTTGCCCGATCGACAGGTTGATCGGATTCTTCAGGTTGGCCGCCAAGTCAAAGACTCGACGAATACCACTACTATCAAAAGCTTCAGTGCGTTCAGAAATCCAAGGATGCATCAGAAAACTATCCCTCAAAAGTGATTCAGCAATGGACGCCGTCCCCAATCTCGAGGAGGATAACGGCAAGTTGCGTCAGAGCAGCACGTTATGTGAGTTTAGCAAGCTTATCGCCTTTCACCGAGTGGGAGAACGGATCATTGGCTGAAATCGAACTTGTCGAGCCTGTAGTCAGATTTTGCGGGATCATCTCGCGACACGAAGATTGTCGGGAGTGGGCCATGGAACAACTTGCCAGCCATTGGGGTCAACCTGTGATCCAGAGCCGAACGATTCCATTCGAAGCGGGAGGATATTATCGAGCGACCATGGGTGATAATTTAATAAAAACACTCGTGGCATTCGAGGGATTCGAGAATCCAGGAGAATTGGCGTCATGGAAACTCGCAACCAACCAATGGGAGGCAGATTATGCGAAAGATTGCTCACACGATGAGAAGCGTCCTCTGAATTTGGACCCCGGTTACACCTCGCAAGCAAAGCTTGTCCTTGCAACAACCAAGGATCGGGACCATCGAATCTATCTGCGTGATGGAATCTTTGCGGAAGTGACTCTCACCTATGTTCGAAAGAATTGGGAACATCATCGCTGGTCTTACCCAACTTATCGCGGCACCGAGGTAGCCGGTTTTGCCCAGAAGTGCAGGGAACATCTACGGGATCACCTCAAGTCCGTCAGACAGTTTCGTCAGCGAGAAACCGGTCCACTCCCCACCCAGGAGAGATTGCGACAG
>JAYYHM010000175.1:0-6094 GCA_036148415.1 Planctomycetota bacterium | reverse complement strand
GCTCCTTTTTGATTGATAACCAATTCATGGTTGCCATTTTGTAGTTGGACAACCGTGGGGGTTGACCATGAACGATTAATCGCCTCCCTTTTCCAGCGAATTTCACCCGTGAATTTATCAATTCCATAAATTGCACCACTTTCAATTGAAGCATTCATGATGATGAGATTGCCGTGAATAATCGGGCTGGCAGCGGCACCAAATCCTGCTGTGTCACTTCCCAAGTTGACATGCCAAAGCAGCTCCCCCTCTTTCGTGTATGCAACAAGGCCTGACGGCCCGAAATATGCGTATACGTTCGCTTCATCAACACAAGGGGTGGGTGAGGCGTACCCGTGGTCAGCAACTCGTGTTGTAACAGATTGCTCTTCAGGTGAAGCAGGAATCCAGTTGTCCCAAATAATCGTACCATCAGTTATGTTGAGGCAAAGAACGTGCAACTTCAGGTCTTTTTGATTACCCGGATCTTCCGCGTCTTCACCATACCCGGAAAAAGCAGTAACAAAGAGTCTGTTGTTACCGTAGACTGGACTGCTCGATCCTTTGCCAGGTAGATCGGTTCTCCATGCCAGATTTTCCCTGTCGCTCCAAGTCGTGGGGATGTCGTTCCCTGCAACACCAGCATGGTTCGAGCCACGAAAATGAGACCAATCTTCAGCGTGTGTCGCAGTGATATAGAGGAAGGCCACTGCGAGTGGCGTAAAACGATTCATTTAGTTTCTCTTAATGGTTTGTAATATTTCCATTCAGTGATTAGCAGAGCATGACTTGCCACCGTAAACCACCCTTGGATTATTTGTGAACACTCAGTAAAGCTTGATATTTTGATGGATAAATACTCTGTTCGATTGGCAGATTACGATAATGAGTGTGACGCGAAGGCTATTGTCAGTCTTATGCGAGAGTACGCTCTCATCGAAAATTGCGACCGGGATGCCCTTAATGATCTGCCACGTTTACTAAGGGAGATAAATAATGGGTTCACTATCTTAGCTTGGTCTTCCGTTAAAGAGCACGAGCCCGTGGGCCTGATCAATTGTTTCTTTGGCTATTCGACTTTTCAGCTACGTCCCCTCGTTAACATTCATGACGTCATCGTTACTGAATTTCATAGAGGCAAAGGGGTCGCTGGTAAAATGTTAGCTGGTGTTGAGTCGGAGAGTCGCAATGCCAACGCTTGTCGCATCACTCTCGAAGTTCTTGGTGATAATGCATCGGCGATTATCGCTTATGAGAAGTACGGTTTTGGCAAGGATCCATCGCACCCCAAGGTTGAGACGTATTTCATGCGCAAAACACTGGAGGATTAACGATAAAAGCTCTTCACCAAAGAGACGAAGAGCTTTTTTATCTAGCCGCATGTCGATGATTTGCGTTTGCCCCTAAAGAGCCAGCAGCAAGCGGCTAGGTGCTTCAAGGAAACCAATCACATCGTTCAAGAACCGAGCAGCCGTTCCACCATCCACTAGCCTATGATCATAGGAAAGACTCAATGGCATCATTAGGCGCGGTTGGATGGAATCATCAGGCATCACTACCGGAAGCTTTCGGCTTCTACCCACCAAAAGGATTGCAACTTCAGGAACATTCACAATGGGCGTTGAGTACTGACCGCCGATAGCACCTAGGTTGCTGATGGTGAAACTACCGCCTCGAAGATCGCTAACACCGAAGTTACCTCCTCGAACTTTCCCAGCCATTTCAGCCAAGGAGCGGGTGATTTCAGGGATTCCCATCGTGTCTGCATTTTTCATTACAGGTACGACCAGGCCACGGTCTGTATCGACCGCGATTCCCACATTAACGTAATCCTTGTAAATAATCTGATCATTCTCTTGATCGATGACAGCGTTGATCGCTGGGTGATGCCGTAGTGCTGTTGCAATCGCTTTGATAAGGAATGGCATCGTGGTCAACTTGAGACCTTGTGCTGCGTAGTCTTCTTTGCTGCTTTGTCGAAGCTGCTCAAGATCGGTGATGTCCGCATCGTCAAAGTTGGTGACTCGAGGTACAGCAGACCAGCTCGCATGCATCTGATTCGCAATGGTTTTACGAATCCTGTCCATGCGCTCCGTGCGAATCGGTCCGTGTTCATCAGATCCATTTGGTGCTGGTTTTCCAGCAGGATCTGTAGAGGCATTTGACGTGGCCGGAACGTTTTCAGGTCTGGGTGTAGGAGCTTTGTCACGTGTTTCCGTTGGTGCTGCTGGGGATTGATTAGCGGCACGCACCACTGACAAAATATCATCGCGTGTGATTCGACCACCGTCGCCTGAACCCTGAACTCGACTTAGATCAACGCCAACTTCTCTTGCAAAGCGTCTGATCGCTGGGCCTGCTGCAATCACTTCCTCTGATGAAGCTGAGCTCGCGACTTCAGCCACCGGTGCTAGAGGTGCTGCGGCTGGTGATGAGATTGGAGCAGCCGGTGCAACTGGAGCGGGTGGTGCAACTGGAGCGGGTGGTGCAACTGGAGCGGGTGGTGGCGTTGGGGTGGGTTGGGATTCTACTACCTCGCTTGGAGGAGGCTCGGGAGCCGGTTCCGGTGCTGCTTCGGGCGTATTCTGGGCAGTTTCGGCAGACTCTGATGAAGAGTCTTCTGTTGCTGTTCCTGAGTCTTCCAGCTCCAGGATAGCACCGTCGATGGCAACCGTGTCTCCTTCATTGATGAGTACCTTGGTCACTGTGCCGCCGATGGATGCAGGGACCGTTACCGTTGCCTTGTCGGTTTCCATTTCAACAATGTCTTGGCCCTTTTCAATCGTATCCCCTACGGACACGAAGATTTCAAGTACATCGCCGGATTCAATACCATCACCGAGGTCAGGAAGTTTTACTTCAATAGTCATTCAATGTTTTCGTTTTCAAAAGGCAATTGGATCGGATTCAGCTGGGTTCGGTTACCGGTCAACCAGCCATCTACTGTCAAGATTTGAGTGGCCACTCCGTTACGAGTAGGCCATGTGGATTATTGTTGATATCGCTTAGTAGTCCCTCAACACTTTTATCAGGCAAAGTACGGGTTGGGCTTCTCAGCGTCAAAACCTAATTGGCTGATCGCGTCTTGGACGTCCTTTGGTTCGATAATCCCAGCCTTGGCGAGTCTGCTTAAGGTGGCGATCGTGATGGATTCAGCATCGACTTCAAAGTGGCGTCGCAATGACTCACGAGTGTCGCTTCTTCCCATGCCATCGGTTCCGAGGACGTAATAATCCCCAGGGACCCACGGTGTAAGTTGTTCAGCCAAAGCACGTACGTAATCACTCGCTGCAATGAATGGCCCCTCCGCGTCCTCAAGCACCTCTTCAAGATAACTCTTCTTGGGTGTCTCGGTTGGGTGCAGCATATTCCATCGATCGCAATCACCGGCTTCACGTCTCAGTTGGGTGTAACTGGTAACACTCCATGCGTCGCTGGCGATGCCGAATTGCTCCGCGAGGATTTCCTGAGCTTTTAGCACGCCATTGAGAATTGCACCACTTCCAAACAGTTGAACCCGCGCTTTCCCATCTTCAACTTCGCGACTTCGATAACGGTACATTCCTTTAATGATGCCTTCCTCGCATCCTTCCGGCATTTCTGGATGGTCATATGGCTCGTTCTCCGACATCAGATAATAGATGCACTCCTCGCCATCCTGATACATCCGCTTCAAGCCTTCCATGATGATGACCACCGTTTCATAGGCAAAAGCCGGGTCGTAAGACCTGACGGTTGGGAATGCGATGGCATTCATCAGACTATGTCCATCTTGATGCTGAAGGCCTTCACCATTCAGCGTCGTGCGACCTGCTGTAGCGCCAATTAAGAAGCCTTTGGCTCGCATATCTGCTGCAGCCCAAACGAGATCTCCAATCCTTTGGAAGCCAAACATGCTGTAATAGATAAAGAACGGAATCATGTTGATTCCATGGAGGCTATAGGCAGTGCCCGCTGCGTTAAAGCTGCTCATCGAGCCCGCTTCGGTGATGCCCTCTTCAAGAATCTGACCGTCCTGCGCCTCTTTGTAATAGGTGATCTGCTCAGAATCGACGGGCTCGTAGAGTTGACCCGCGTGTGCATAGATTCCGAATTGCCTAAACATGCCCTCCATCCCAAACGTGCGAGATTCGTCAGGCACGATGGGAACCATGTGCTTTCCAATCTTCTTATCTCGGCAAAGTGCGATCAGCGTTTGCACCACGGCAAATGTAGTGCTGATATTTTTGTTCTCAAGCTTGCTAATTAGCTTGCGATATTCATCCAGCGTTGGAACTTCCATTGTTGGATGTTCAGTTGGTCGACTGGGTACGGACCCACCCAACGCTGCCCGCCGTTCTTTGAGGTACTTGATTTCCTGGCTGTTCTCGGGCGGCTTGTAGAATGGAGCTTGTCCGACTTCTTCATCACTAATCGGGATACCAAAACGCGTTCGGAATTCCAACAATTCTTCTTCATTCATTTTTTTCTGGTTGTGGGCGACGTTTCGACCTTCACCAGCTTCGCCTAAGCCATAGCCTTTGACCGTTTTTGCCAGAATAACGGTCGGCTTCCCATTCTTCATCTCAGTCGCCATTTTGTAGGCAGCGTACACTTTCTCGGGATCATGGCCCCCTCGTCGCATTTTCTCAAGGCGTTCATCGCTGTAGTTTTCAACTAGCTTGAGCAGCTCAGGGTACTTGCCGAAGAAGTGCTCGCGGATGTAGCTACCTGGCATACCGGTGTATTTTTGGAATTGACCATCAACCACCTCGCCCATTCGCTTTACAAGGAGACCGCTGGTATCTTTCGCCAACAGGTGGTCCCAGTCGTCACCCCAAACTACTTTGATGACATTCCATCCGGCACCTCGGAAGATGGATTCCAGTTCTTGGATGATCTTGCCATTGCCCCTCACCGGGCCATCAAGTCTCTGCAGGTTGCAGTTAATCACAAAAATGAGGTTATCCAGTTTCTCCCTGGCGGCGAGACCGATTGCTCCGAGAGTTTCGGGCTCATCACATTCTCCGTCTCCCAAGAAAGCCCAGACTTTCTGACCTGCGGTGTCCTTCATACCGCGGTCACGCATGTATTCATTGAATCTTGCCTGATAAATAGCCATGATAGGTCCCAGTCCCATCGAAACGGTAGGGTATTCCCAGAAATCTGGCATGAGCCAAGGATGTGGATAACTCGAAAGTCCACCACCTGGAGATAGCTCTCGCCGGAAGTTTTCCAGATCGCTCTCCGTTAGTCGCCCTTCGAGATAGGCTCGGCTGTACATGCCCGGGGAGGCGTGGCCCTGAAAGAAAATGGTGTCACCTGCATATCCGCTCTCTCCACGACCTCTGAAAAAGTGGTTGCAAGCGATTTCATATAGGGTCGCGCTGGACGCAAACGTACTGATATGTCCACCCACACCCCCTCCTCTCTTGTTGGCACGGACGACCATAGCCATCGCATTCCAACGCACAATCGATTTGATACGACGTTCGAGTTCGCGGTTTCCCGGAAAAGGCGGCTGATCTTGGAGTGGAATGGTGTTGATGTAGGGTGTGCTGGTGTCCTCAGTAGATTGAATTCCTTCACCTGCTGCTCTATCGCGAAGCTGCTCGATTAAGAACCTAACACGATCCGGACCTTTACTCTTCAGGACGTAGTCGAGAGAGGACAACCACTCTTGTGTTTCGGAAGCGTCGATGTCGATATCGGCGGCTCGCTGTTCTAATTCTCCCAGGAACTGATCAATTTCTACCCCGGTTGCTGTTTTCGATTCTGACATTCTATTCTCGTTCAGCGATAAATTCTTACTTTGTTGGTGCTCCATGTCGGAGCGGTGCTGTGTTTGATCACTCAGTGAGTTGGTTAAGTTGGGTAAGGGTCACCATTTTGGCGCGGCTCATTAGGAGTCTAGTCTATCTCCACAGTGTGATTCCTGTCGGTTCCGCGGGCATAATTGCTGACGCTAACCGAAAGATCCCACGGCTCCAGTAGAGATTGTCAAAGTTAACGATCGATCTACGAGTCGTTTCGTCAGCTTTTCTATGCTCCGTTAATCTGCTCCAGTCTAGCTATGTTCTGCTCTATACCTAGTTTGTTTTCTGTTACCCAGTTCTGCGGTCTACTATGTTTCCCT
>JAYYHM010000174.1:0-4468 GCA_036148415.1 Planctomycetota bacterium | reverse complement strand
GGACGAAGTGGTTGCGATGGAAAGGGGAAGAAATTTATTTGAGCAAGCAGCTTGCTCACCCAAACATTGGATTGAGATCCCGGGGCTGAGTCATATGATGCGACTCTCAGACAATACACTTTCGGTGATGCAGCAAAAGTTCAAAGACTTGACTGTCGATACATCCACAGGATTGACGCCATTACCGCCAGCCGACCGATCAACATCATCGGAGATCGAGAAGCTCTCGGCGCCCGGCCAAACCTATGCCAAGTCGATCATGAACCTTGATGCCTCAACCGCCTCGGAAGCTCAATCTCCCTCGGAAGCAACTCCCGATTTGACGGAAGCTTCCGCGGAGAGCATCGAGCAAAACCCGTAGATTCAGTCTGCGAGGCACTGACGGATCCGATTAACCAGCTCAGCAGGTTGCTCGTGTGAATATTGAATATCCTCCGACGACTTGGTCGCAAGCTGCTTCAGCTGACATTTCCCAGCGTTCCACTCATTGCCACCCGCAATGATCGCAAGAGGGAATCCTCGTTGATCGGCGTACTTAAGCTGGGCACCTAACTTCTTTGAGTCGGGGTAGACCTCGGCTGCAATCCCCGCATCTCGAAGATTTGCCGCAAGCTGCAGGTAATCATCTCGGTAACTCTTTTCGAAGAACGTGACCAAGACACTCGCGGGTGTAGAAGCATCGGGCAGGAGGCTCATCTGCTCCATGGCGGCAAGCAATCGATCAAGCCCAAGAGACGCTCCGATCCCGGGAAGATGCTGTTTGGTATATAGACCGGCAAGATTATCGTATCGACCACCACTGCAAACACTGCCAATACCAGGAAGATCATCAAGTGTGGTCTCAAAAATGACCCCGGTGTAGTAATCCAGCCCGCGCGCGATGGACACATCCAGGTGCAGCCTCGCTGCAGGAACACCTGAAGCGATTACCCCCTGATAAATCTGAGTAAGGCGTTCGATCCCTTCCGCCGCTTTTTCATTACCTCCTGTGATCTGAGGTAATGAGCCTAATACAGACTCTGCGTCACCATCACATTCAGCCAAAGCAAGCACCGACTCAGCCTGATCATCAGTGAGCCCTGCGGTCTGGCACATTTCCGCAGCTGTCTTGTCGCGACCGATTTTCGCAAGCTTATCAAGACTGCGCAGGATGGGAACTGCTTGCTCCGCAAGACCCAAGTGCTCAAGAAGTCCGCTGAGAACCACTCGATTGTTGACATGAATGGTGAATCGATCAAAACCCAATGTGGACAGCAAGCGGTGAATGACCGCCACCGCTTCAATATCGGCGAGCACGGACTCCGTTCCAATCGTGTCAAAATCACACTGAACAAATTCACGGTAACGCCCCGCTTGCGGGTTCTCGCCTCGCCATACTGGGGCAATGTGGTAACGCTTGAACGGCATACCCAATTTCGAAGCATGCTGCGATGCGAATCTCGCAAGAGGCACCGTTAAGTCAAAACGCATGCCCACGTCCCGACCACCGTTATCCTGAAAACGGTAGATCTGCCGGTCCGTTTCATCACTTCCTTTTCCCGTAAGAATCTCCAGGTATTCCAGCACAGGCGTATCAATTGGCGAAAAACCATAACTGCGAAAAACTTCTCGTGCCACCTGCATCATACTTTCGCGAGGGATCATCATCGCGGGTAAGTAATCGCGAAAGCCTTTGAGTGTGCGAGGCTGTATTAAACTCATGCGGAAGACCGTGTCAGATGGAGAAGAAGCTTGTGGCGTATACGCCTCGGGGAGAACGAGAAGAGGAATTCACTACGAAATCTTCTCGCAAATTGCAAAATCGTCAACAGCGCGACGGAATAAGGAGAGGAAATGCTGGACAATCCAAACCCAGCTATGAAGAGTCCGGCTAGGCAACGCACAGCTACGAAATTCAGAGGGAGCGCTGAGCCCCCTTCATTCTCTAATCTACTGTATCACCGCAATGGGCAGGCCCGTGGGTTGGCGGGAACGAAGCGAATGCTGCATCTCGCGGTCTGGCTCAGGGAACTGAGGGCCAAAAAGCGCGTCCGCATACTCATCGATCTGCTCGGGGGTCTCAAAATACTTTTCGTAGCACCAATCGTCCTCAAACTCACATTCCGAGGTGGTGTAATCTCGACAGATTTGCGGCCGAGTCTCGTAGATACCGCACCGATGATCTGTTTGTAGGTGCTTACAGGTGGTGTAAACCAGCAGATACCAATCCTCTCCCTCGACAAAAACCGTGGCTCCATCATGCAATAAATACCATCGGATAAAATCAAAATCCCGTCGATTCACGGGTTCATCGATCGCCAATGCGAAATAGTGACAACACTTCGCGGTACAATAATCGCACAAGTTCGCATGTTCTGGGAAATCAATACGCTTACGTTTTACAATTTTCTCAGCCACCGACATTGAAGTCGCCTCCTCATCTGAACCATGTACACTCACCGACTATGCGGTGGAGCAACAAGACTTCCGTCATCATCCAATAGACAGAGTTAACCATTTCCCGCCGAGTCATCACTTCTCATGAAGCAGCACTCAAATCGGGTGATCGGTCTACCTAATCCAACTGCCCACATCTTAAGGGCAAACCCGCACCATTTTATTGGCCTAGGGATCACATTCAACCAGGAGGCAAGAGGGCTTTCCATCGTCCGTCGGACCATTTAATCAATATAACCCCGACTCAAGTAGGTTACCCTCAAAAAATGCTACACTGCCGGGCTTGTCGTAGATTGATCATTAAACAAGCTATGACAAACAGCTCAATTACGTCCTACTGAGCTGTGGGTAGGCAATCACCCACCCAACCCTCACTGATCCATCCAAGTAGAGTCATTCAAGTAGAGTCATCCATGGAAGTGGTCATAACGGCCCTCGGGCCCGATAACCTTGGCCTTGCCGATCCGATCATTCATCATGTCACCGGTAGGGGCGCGAGAATCACCGAAATCCAAATGTACGACCATGACGAAGAACAAATCTTCGCCATGCTTATCCGCATGGACATTGACCCAGAGAAATTCGATCCGCTGGTATCCTCCATGCGTCAGATTGGAGATCACACCCAGCTTGCGATTCGTGTTTGGAGCAGCGAGAAGAACGTCGATAAACCCAGACTGGCTGTCTGCTGCACGTTTGTTGAACACACTCCGCGAGCGGTACTCGAAGCGGTCCGCGATGGACTCGTTCGAGGTGAAGTCGCTGTGGTGATATCGAACCGCAAGAAACTGAGAACCCTTGCCGAAGAATTCGGTGTTCCCTTTCGAATGATCGGCAAGGAGGGTGGATCAGCCAAAGACACAGAAATGATCGAAGTCCTGGATGAGTTCGATATCGACTATGTCATCCTAGCCCGATACATGCAAATCCTCCCTGCACAAACTTGCTGGCAATTTGCGGGGGGCCGCATTCTCAACCTACACCATGGCCTACTGCCAGGTTTTCCTGGGTTCCGCCCATATCACGATGCACACAATGCACGGATGCTAACTTTCGGGGCAACCTGCCATTTCATCATCCCCGAGCTTGACGCAGGTAATCAGACTATTAACCAGCGAACTTTTTCTGTTTCTCCAGGAACGCCTCTAGAAAAAATCATCGCTCAAGGAGAATCGGAGAATGAGCCGGCTTGCTTGGTCGAAGGATTAAGACGGGTCGTCAACCGGGAGGTCTGCCTGCACTTCCACCGAGTGGTTGCCCGAAAAGCAAACGCAAACACGGCACGGTGATATCGCGCCGTGATGCTGCGCCATCATATAAAGTCTGAATATCACTCTTTGCTTTGACTCGCGTTTTGCGATGCCCTGAGTTCCAGAAAGTCCGCAGTCGCATCTTGGTCGACCCGAATGTAATGATCGATCATTTTCACGGTAAAAAGATCACCTCCCCCCACCTCGATCGTCATCTGATCATTGTCGCCACTTGGCATGTGGCAATCGATACAGTTATCGCTGACCGACGGCCCCACTACTTCAGACTGCCCGCAGTGTGAAGCCTGGTGGCATTGCAAACAACTCTGTGAAAACACCTTGCGCAGTCCACGTTGATCCACGTGAGGATCATGGCAAGTCGTGCAGGTCATCTCTGAGTTCTGAAAACAACGGCTCATTTCAAGCCGATTCAATTGATTCGCAGTATGCACTCCCCCGACCTCTTCGGTCCCTGCCGACCGCTTGGCTTTGGAAATTTCCATGCCAGGTCGAAAATCGAATTTACCGGTGATCAGCGACTCGCTCCCTGAGTGACACTGAGAGCAGATGTCAAGCTGTCTTTGGCGTGGCAGGTTTGCGGGCTGAGCGATATGGACCGCTACCTTCTCATTTGGGAAGGATCGGTGATGCTCCACATGCTGCCTCCCCGGGCCGTGACAACGCTCGCAAGAGATTCCCCAAATCGCGGTATCTGGCCTAAGGGTTCCCCGTTTGTCACCACGGTCGATGTAGGTGACGTGACATTCAAGGCAGGTTGTACC